>DATHJK010000278.1:0-13434 GCA_035316225.1 Pyrinomonadaceae bacterium | reverse complement strand
ATGGCGCGCCACTCTTTGAAGTTCGCGCGAAAACGGTTCGCGTTGCGCCCCTCCTGCACATAATCCATCTCCTCGAAAACCGTCACAGCGAACTCTTTGAGCATCCCTTCCCAGTCTGCGTTCTCGTTCGCTTGCGGGAAGTAGCGATTCACCTGCCGGACTATGTTGCGCAGAATTGCCAGATCGAAGTTGATGGCCTCCCGCAAGTTCGGGCGCTGGACTTTGACGGCGACCTCCTGCCCCGTGTGCAGGCGAGCGCGATAGACCTGTCCCAATGAAGCTGCCGCAATCGGCTCGGCGTCAATCTCCGCATAAAGTTCCTGAACCGTTCGACCCAGTTCCGATTCTATTCGCGCGTAAGCCTCTGCGGTCGGAAACGGCGGCACTTGATCCTGAAGCAGCGCAAGCTCTTTCACGTAAGCTAAAGGCAGAAGGTCGCCGCGTGTGCCAAGCGCCTGACCTATCTTTATAAATGTCGGCCCGAGCTTTATCAGGTTCTCTTTCAGCCAGACAGCCTGCTTCTCATGCCGCGCCTCTTTGTCTTCACCTTCCGCGCCGCGAAAGATAAAGAAACGAATCAGGCGAATCAATTTATCAACCGCGCGACGGTCAATTTCGCGCGTCCACGCCTGAAAATATGCTACGCGCCCACGCGCCCGAGCATCTTCAAGATTCCGCCCGGCGATGCGCCGGTTGAAATTCGCGCGTATGTCATAACCGTCCAGAAAAAGGTAGAAGGAGAGCGTGCCCAGAACGCGCGTGATATTCAAAGTGCGAAGCCAGCCGCGCAAGCTGTGTGCTGAGACGTTTCCATCTTCCTGCGCACTTTCGACCTGCGCGCCCGGCAACAACACTAGCTGCTCAGCGTCTCCTTCAGTCGCGGCCATTCGCGCGGGCGTCAACTTCATGGTTAGGCTAGCGCGCCTCTGACCGTTTGCGCCATTACCATTTCCATCAGCGCCGCTATTGCTCGCGCGCAAAGCAAGTTTCCCTTGCTGTTCTGTCTCCGTCATAACTTCCATGATACTCAAAATCTGTCGCAACCCTGTGAAGAAATGGAATCAATAATCACGAATCGCTTTTAATCCATATCCCTTGCCGATACAGCTTTCGGATTTCACATAATCGCCAGCTTGTGTCGAACATTGCTGCGCTCGAAATACTCACCGGCACGCACCTGATCGCGCTCTATCTGCTTTATCAAATCATCAACGCCTGCGAACTTTCGCTCGCCGCGCAGGCGATGCAGGAAGCGCACGCGAATCACGTCGCCGTACAAATCCCCAGCCCAATTGATTACGAATGTTTCTACGGAAGGTTCCGCCGCATCCCCAAACGTAGGGCGCGTGCCGACGTTCGTCAAACTTCGTCGCCACGCGCCCTCTATTAAAGTCGCCGTAACGTAAACACCCTCGCGTGGTATGACGCGGTTCTCAGCTCTGAGGTTGGCTGTGGGAAACCCTAAGCTGTGGCCGCGCTCGGCACCGTGAATGACGCGCCCCTCCACGCCATAGGGTCGCCCAAGCATTCGCCGCGCAAGGTTCACCCGTCCCTCTGAAAGCAACTGGCGAATACGGCTTGAACTGATGCGCTGCCCTCTCAAGCGAACCTCCGGCACTTCGTCCGCGAAAAACCCCAGTCGCTCGCTGACTTTCCTCAAAAGCTCTATGTTTCCCTCGCGGTCATGGCCGAACGCGAAGCCGCGCCCCAGATAAACCTCTTTCGCTTGAAGACGCTCCTCAACAACGTCGCGCAGGAAATCTTCGGCGCTAACTTGCGCGAATGCGCGCGTAAAACGTATGACTATAGCCTGCTCAACTCCCAACAGACCGAGCGCCTCTATCTTCTGATCCAGAGTTTGAAGAAGCGGCGGCGCAGACTCAGGATGAAGCACAGCGCGCGGGTGAGGGTCGAAAGTTATCGCTGTGGGGATGGCATTCACGGCGCGCGCGCGTTCCACAACGGTTCGCACAATCAACTGGTGTCCCATGTGCAGCCCGTCGAACACGCCCAGCGTCAGCACCGTTGGCCGCGCTATCTCCGCATTGTCAGTTCCGTGAAAAAGCTTCATAGATTTTTTAGTGATAAGTGATGAGTGATAAGTGATAAGAAGGTGAATGCTGACCGGAAGAGATGCCCTTTCTATTCACGATTTACGATTTACGATTCACAGCTTTTCTCTTATCACTTATCACTCATCACTTATCACCAAATTATCGTATGCCCACTCGACGCCTGCGGGCAGCAGCGCGGAGTCACGCTCGTGCTTGATGTCGTGCGCTATGTGCGTAAAGAAAGCTCTACGCGGTTTTAATTCATTCACATACTCAAGCGCGCGTTCCATCCAGAGATGCGTGGGATGCTCTTTGAAGCGCAGGCAGTCGAGCACAAGTACATCAAGATCGCGCAGCGCAGCAATCGTGGCTGGCGGAATCTCATTCAAATCTGTTGCGTAGGCGAAATCGTTGAAACGGTATGCAATGACTGGCAGGCGACCGTGAATCACTTCGAGCGGCGTAACATGCAGATCATGACCTAGAAGGAAGGGCGCGCCCTCGACGACCGTATGCGCAAGGACTTGCGGCAGCCCGCCGCCGAAGTAAGTAGGCTCGAAGATATACTTGAAGATGCGTCGGATGTCCACCCACGCGCGCTCGTTCGCGTAAACGCCGAGCGCGCCGTGCCGGAAATTCAGCGGGCGTATGTCGTCAAGTCCAAAGATGTGATCGGCATGGCAATGCGTGATGAGTACTGCGTCCAGCCACTTTATTTTTTGACGAAGAGCCTGCTGGCGAAAATCCGCCGAAGTGTCCACCAGAACAGTCTGCCCGCCATGCTCAATCAGAACCGAAACGCGCAACCGCTTGTCGCGCGGGTCATCCGATATGCATGTCTCGCACTCGCACCCTATGGACGGCACGCCCGTAGAAGTTCCGGTTCCTAGAAAGGTCAGCTTCATAAAAGTCAGAAAATCTGGAGTCTGGAGTCAGAAGACGAAAAGCTTTTGACTTCAGACTTAAGACTCAAGACTCCAGACTTTATTTTCCGCCGATGATGTCGCGCCCTGTGAAACCGCGCTGGGGCTGCGGGGACTGCGTGAGCGAGACGTATTGCATACGCAGGTCTGAGAGCAGCCCGTCAACGATCTGCTGCTCCTGCGCGGCCAGATTTCCGCTAGTCTTCTGGCGCAGCATGCCCAGAACGTCTATCCAGTGTTTTGCCAGACCCAGATCAACATCGCGCTCGCCCGTTACGGGATGCTCCATCATGCCCAGAGAGCTTGCCGCGTTCGATGCGATTGACATTATGAAGTTGACGAAGCTTGCAGGATCGTTCGCGCCCGGAATTTCTTCCGCCTCGCGCTCGTCCTCTGCATGTGCATCTGCTGCCGCGCTCGGTTGAGCTTCGGAAGGTTGGGGTGCTGCTGCTGGCTCAGTTTGAGCTTCTGCCGCGCCCGCAGAAGTTGAAGGCTGCGCACTGCTGGCTGTAGCCGTAGCCGCTTCTGATTCGCCAGCCGGTTGTGCGGCGGGCGTAGCTTGCGCCTCCTGTTCTTCTTCCGGGACTTCGCGCGGTGTACCGTCTGGGTTGAAGGGGCGGCGATCAGTGACCTTGAATGTGGGTTGTTCTTCGCTCATCTTAACTCTTACCTGAAGACGCATGGCTTTCGAGCGTAATCAATCCGCCTGGAAGCTTGCGTCTTAATCTCTCCTTGAATTTTCTGCTTGATGTCTTGATGGTAGCATCCCGGTCGGCGCACTCGCAAGAAAGCT
Source organism: Pyrinomonadaceae bacterium (assembly GCA_035316225.1). Classification (GTDB taxonomy): domain Bacteria; phylum Acidobacteriota; class Blastocatellia; order Pyrinomonadales; family Pyrinomonadaceae; genus 3-1-20CM-3-53-8. Next base: position 9,664 of record DATHJK010000278.1, on the reverse strand, counting down.
AAAAACAGTTTTTAGTTTTCAGCGCTCAGGTTAAGAACATGGCTTGGAGGATGTTAATTAAAGCTTTAGACTCTAATCAGGGACAGTTGAGCTACGAGACAGGAACTGAAAACTGCAAACTGGAAACTATTTTATGTCCGCTTCATTTGATGAACTGGTTGCGTTGATGGCACGCTTACGCTCGCCCGAAGGGTGCCCGTGGGATCGCGAGCAAAATTACGAGACTCTTGCGCCGATGTTAGTAGAAGAGGCTTACGAGGTTTTCGAGGCTGCGGCGGATGCGCGCGAAGGCTCTCATGAAAATCTTCTGGACGAATTAGGCGACCTTCTTTTTCAGATAGTCTTCTACGCCCAGATTGCGCGCGAGCGTAATGAATTCACGATTGACGACGTTGCGCGCGCCGTTCACCGGAAGATGGTGCGCCGCCACCCGCATGTGTTCGCAGGAGAGCAGGCAGAGAATTCTTCTCAAGTTCTGCGCAACTGGGAAGAGATTAAATCGGAAGAGAAGCGCGCGGCGGGTGAAACCGAGCGACCGCACGAATCCTTGCTTGACGAAGTTTCGTCAAAGACCCCTGCGCTCGTTGAAGCCCGCAAGCTTTCGTCAAAGGCCGCGCGAGTCGGCTTCGACTGGAAGCAAACGGAAGACATCTTCGATAAGCTGCACGAAGAGATAGAAGAGTTGCGCGTCGCAATAGGCGAGCGCGCTAAATCAAGCGAGGCTGAAGCATCTGAAGCGCACGTTACGGAAGAGATCGGAGACATAATCTTCGCTGTTACGAACATCGCCCGCCACTTAGAGGTCGAGCCTGAGTCGGCGCTGAAACTCACAAACCGCAAGTTTCGTCGCCGCTTCCGTCACATCGAGCAAAAATTGCGTGAGCGCGGGCGCACAATGGAAGACGCCACGCTCGACGAGATGGAAGCGCTGTGGCAAGAAGCGAAAAAGGGAGTGATAAGTGATGAGTGATAAGTGACAAGAGAAAAGCAAGCTGCTATCTTATTTTCCGCAACTCGCCAAGGTCCGAGTCGGGTCGCAGGCATTAACTCCTCTGCTGTTTCTTATCACCAATCACTTATAACTTAATCCTTTCGCTATCAATCGTTGAACTGAATCGAGCGAAGGATGTTGCCGAATGCGCCCTGGTAGTAGCTGTACTCATTCGCAGGCGCGACGGCGATCAAGTAGAAAAGTTGGCCTGTGCGCAGTTGCGTAGTGACGACGGTGATTATCTCTGCGCGCCCCGTCGCTTCGTTTACATTATCGAGACTGATTGTGATGCCTGCGCGATTTCCTATTCGAGTCTGCTGGTAGCCGCTGCGCTGCCGCAAGTTGCGATTGCCCTGGGCAAGACCGTTCAAAAACTCGCCGGTCGCTGATTGCAGGTCGCGGTTCTGCGTCTGAGAGATTCCTATGTCCACGCCATGCGTGAAGACCGGCTGACCGTTTGCGGAGCCATAAGCGCCTTCGGGCGCGAACCACACGTCGCTGTTTCCACCTATCTCGCGCCAGTTATCGGGTACGCTGATGCGTACTATGTTGCCTTCCGTGTAAGCGCGGTAGCGGTTCGATGGCGCTTGAACACTGCGGCTGACCTGACCTTCAGGATAATTACTACCGCCTTGAGTCGGATAGCGCTGGCCGCTCTGCGCTATCTCTGCCATTGACGGCGCGCGACCCATGCCGCGCAGGCGAGCCTGCACGCGCTCGAAGTCGCGCGTGTCTCGCACGGGGTTTTCGACGCGAAGAGACTGCGCCTCCTGATTGATGCGAGCGTAGCGATTGGCCGGACTAGGGTGGTCGCTTAAGAAGGTAGGCGCTCCACCGCTTCCGCCCTGCTGCTCTATAAGCTGGAACATGCGCGCCAAATCTCTGGGGTCGTAGCCCGCGCGCGCCATTATCTGTGCGCCGAGCACGTCCGCTTCAGTCTCATACTCGCGGCTGAATTTTAGAAAATAAGCGCCCACGCCAGCCTGCGCGAGTTGACCTACAGCGGGGCCGCCCAGTATTGCGCCGCCGATTCCAAGAACGCCCGCCAGAATTGAATACTTCTGCGCTTTGGTCGCCTGCGCTGTTCCATGACGAAGCGCGACGTGGCTCAGTTCGTGCGCCATCACGCCGGCGAGTTCGCCTTCTCGTTCGGCCACTTCAATTGTGCCGCGATTAACGTACATTGGCCCACCGGGCAGCGCGAATGCGTTGATGTCTCGCGCGTTCACGACCCGGAAGTAGTAATTAAATTCAGGATGCTGAAACTCCGGCGGAATCGCTGCCACAAGACGACGACCGACCGATTCGAGATAGTTCGTAGCGTCCGAGTCGCGCAGTACAGGCAACTGCTGCTCGGCTTCGGCTGCTGCCTGGCGACCGAGTTGAACATCATCACTGGGCTTATATTTGTTGCTGTGATAACTGATTCTCGTCTGCGCCGGAGTGGCGAGCGGTGTTGCGAAGATAGCGAGCGCCATGAGCCACGCAGCCAACCTTTGCGCACGACGACGATTGTTGTAACCCATCTTTCCCTCCTTCGGAAGCGAAGCGCTCTGATTCTAGTTTCGCGCTTTGTCCGTTCTATCAAAATAGAGGGGCGACGGCTCATCTCCTAAAAATTCGGAGGAACCGTCGCCCTTCTAAAAAGCTCTTGAGTTCTCCCCCGAAATTTTCCCCGCAAATGCACGCGCAGGGGGAGAGAGCGCATCAATCTCTGCCGCTTCAAGCATGCGCTGGAATTTCAGCTACAGCCTTTCACCCGGCTCTTTTTTGATGAACTCAAGCAAGACCGGGTTGGCCTTTGTAAATCGGCTGCTTCACCTCACGCTCGCCCGCGTGTTCTGTAGTTTTCTCATTTTATATCACGATTTTGCTCAGCTTTGTTAACTTCATTGTCAAGCTTTACCGTTGCAAGCCTATGGCGCGAACTTCTATCGCCTTGAATTATTTCGCTTTCACCGCTAAATCAATGCAGGCCAAGCCGCTCCTTCAAGTTTCGGACGTGATCGCGCGACACCGTTAGCTCCGTTTGATTCTTATCTTTCATGCGAACCAGCATTCGTCCCCCGAACCACCTGTACAACTCGGCGATGAAGCTAAGATTAGCCAGCGTCGCTCTATGTATGCGTATGAACCCTCTTGGCCCAAGCGAAGATAAGCATCAACGCTGTTCGTTTCCCTGCTCTCTCTCTCTGCTTTTGCGATAATCGTTCGCAGTTCCTCAACCGAAGCATGGTCTCTTGCTCTACGCGCGGCGACGACTTCAGCGTTCTCGTTCGACGCCTGTGCCGAGGCCGCTGCGTTCCAGAACATAAACGCCTGGCAGATAATTACTAAGGAAATAATTTTCCTCATTTCTCAGACCTCTCTTAACTTTCAGTTTCACGCTTCGAGCGTTAATCACTCTAATTCGTACCGCAGCCTACAAGACGCGCGAATGATCCGCATATGTGAAACTGATAAAGAGCTTGAAAGAATGGATGAAGGGCGGATAAACGAAGATGAATGGCGCGCTGTACATCGGGTCGCGTTAGCGATTCAAAAGGAGCGCGCGAGTCCACAGAAGCGCTCTTATAAATGCCTTACTTCTTAAAATTGATGGAGAAATGAGACGGTGGAAAATTGAGATAGAGAAACAGAGTAGAAGAAATGTTTGGGGCGGGCAGTCGTGATATGTTTGTTGACCTACTCTTTTGAAAGCGGAGTGCCGCATCTCTTGCAAGAAGACGCCGATACCCAGTTAACCAGCCCACACTTCGGACACTTATTCGGGTTCTCTTGCGCTTTGGGAGAGGCTTCGGGCATAGTCTTCGGCTCATTCGGCTCAGGAGTTTTCTTCATATTTCGCACCCAGCTAATCGTTCCCATGATGAGACCGACGATTCCGGTTATCCGAAATAATCCGACGACCAGATTGAGTTCCCTGGAGTCTCCGGGAGTTATAAAGTAGCTAAGAACAAAAAGCCCGAAAGCTATAAGGCCAATCACTGTTCCTCCCGGTCTTATCTTATCCAACCGCCAGAACCCTATGACTGCTCCCACGAAAAAGAGGATTGCTAAGAGGATGTAAACTGCTCCTGTCATATCCATAGATTTTCTACAGGTTTAATTCGAGTGTGCGCCGGGATGGACTTAGAACGCCTAGCGCGAGCGTCCGATCTGTTTTTCGCCCAGGTCTTGGGGCGTCTCTTCTTGAGTCCCTGCTCCTACTTCTTCGGCTCTATGTGCTCGTTGAACCATTTGGTGAGTTCTGCGATTGGGCCGATGCGCAGGTTGTCGCCTTTCCAGACTTTGATGAGGCAGATGATGGTGAAGACTATGGTCGCTATGCTGAACAGCAAGGATGCGAGTCCGAGCATGCCTGATGCAAATCCGCCTAGCGTGTTGTCTGCGAGCATGCGCGCTATGCGCAGGACGAAGCCTGCGACCAGTATAACGAGGTGTAGCGAAAGACCCTGCGCCGCATGATGACGCACGCGCACTTCGCTTCTGGGAGCAAGGAAAAGCTCTACAGCTCCCAATATTGCGCCGATGTAGAACGGAATGTAGGGCAGAACCAACGCAAGGTTTTCCGGCATGCCTATGCCGGGAATGGTTCGAGACGTAGGCGGCGAGTTGAAGGTTTGCGCAGCCGCGCTCGCCGATTGATAGGTTGCGGGGGGCGGCGCGTACTTCGGCGGAATAAAAACGGACGGGTAAGATTCCGGCAGAAACGGCGCATCCATGCGTCGCGTGGGCGCATCCGCGCCCGGCTCGCTTCGAGCCTGCTCGTTTGCTGTGCGCGCCACTTCGCTCGTCGCGCCGCCTCTTATCTCTTCGGTCGAAGTGGAAGACGAGCGCGTAGCGCCCCACGCATCATCTGCGCGCCCGGCTACGTCCGGGTCTAGCGGATTGGTATCGTATTTGTTCTTCTTTTCCATCGCAGGCACTCTTCTTATACGCACAAGCCCGCGTTCAGGTTCACAAGCCTTAAATGCTTGCTATCTCGTACCGTGCGCGCTCCCAACGCCCCTCTTTTTCGGAAAGCCGGAAGGCGCGCACTACAGCTTCGCCCTCAAGTCCAATAATAAAGTATGTTGCCGACGGATAGTAAGCGAGGCGCACGTCTGTTTCCGAAGGGGCGGGGTCTGCCGAGCGAGGGTGCGAATGATAGATTCCAAGAAGCTGCTCGCCGCGCTCGCGCATCAATCGCTGCGCTGCGAACAGGTCTTCAGGCGCGGCTTCGTAAGCGATGAGCGAATCGCGCGCGACATTTTTCAGACGATAGATAGATGAGGCGCGCCCTTCGCTCTTGCCCGCTACCAGCCCGCAGCACTCAGACGGACTCACTTCGCGCGCGTGCGCGTACATCTCTTCGACGTGCGAGCGAAGAAGTTTGATTGTGTTGAAATCAACGCACGCCATAAACTTTAGAGAAGGACTTTTGCCTTGCGGCTACAAGCCGCTACAAGAAGCAATTCTGCTCCTGAGCAAATATCGGTTACTCGCTCACTCGCTCTTCACAATCTTAATCTTCAACTCTTCCAACTGCTTCGACTCAACTTCGCCCGGCGCGTCTATCATCAAATCTGTCGCCGATGCAGTTTTAGGGAAAGCCATCACGTCACGTATGTTGTCCGTACCCGTAAGAGCCATCATCGTGCGCTCTATGCCAGAGGCGATTCCGCCGTGCGGCGGAGTGCCGTATTCCAGTGCGTCAAGGAAGAAGCCGAATCGCTCGCGCGCCATATCGGGCGTGATGCCCAGCGCTTTGAAGACCAAATCCTGCACGTCGCGCCTGTGGATTCTGATCGAGCCGCCCGCGACTTCGATTCCGTTGACAACCGTGTCGTAAGCTTTAGCGCGAATCTTTCCTAAAGCTTCCATCTCGCCTTCTTCGACGGCGCGGCGTAAATGCGGCAGGTCTTCATCCAGAGGCGAGGTGAACGGGTGATGCATGGCGTAATATCGCCCATCCTCCTCGTGATACTCGAACATGGGAAACTCCGTCACCCACAGCGGCGCGAAGACGTTTTCGGGAATCAGTTTCTCGCGCCGCGCAACTTCAACGCGCAATGCGCCGAGGCTCGAGGCGACCGTTTTGGATTTGCCCGCGACGATGAGCACGGCATCGCCACGATCAGCGCCCGCAGTCTCCGCTATGGTCACTACCTGTTCATGCCCCAGAGCTTTCAGAAGCGACGAAGAGATTTCACCGCCAATCTTTATCCACGCCAGCGCGCCCGCGCCGTAGCGTTTGACCAACTCTTGCAGATCATCCAGAGCTTTTCTGGAAAGTTCCGCGCCGCCGTTGACGACGATAGCTTTGACTTCCCCGCCCGCTTCCAGAGCCGCAGCGAAAGGCGCGAAAGTCGTTTCTTCGAGCGCAGGGCTTATATCCTGCAACTCCATCTCGAAACGCACGTCGGGCTTGTCCGACCCGAAACGGCGCAGGGCTTCTTCATAACTCAGGCGCGGGAAAGGCACGGGCAGGTCGCCACCCACCAGACGAAAGACGCGCTGGAAAAGTCCTTCCATCAGAGTGTAGACCTGCGCCGTCGTGGCGAAGCTCATCTCAACATCGAGTTGGGAAAACTCCGGCTGGCGGTCTGCGCGCAAATCCTCGTCACGAAAACAGCGCGCTATCTGAAAATATTTGTCCAGCCCCGCTATCATGCAGATCTGTTTGAAGAGTTGCGGCGATTGCGGCAGCGCGAAAAATTTTCCGGGCTGTATGCGCGACGGCACGATGTAGTCGCGCGCGCCTTCGGGCGTTGATTTAATCAGGATGGGAGTTTCTATCTCGGTAAAACCATGCTCGTCCATATAGCGCCGCTCTACTTGCAGCACCTGATGGCGCAGGCGCAAGTTGGATTGAAGCTGCGGGCGGCGCAGATCGAGATAGCGATATTTTAAGCGCAGGTCTTCGCTTGCGAGCGCATCCGACGTAGCCGTTTCAAGCTGAAAGGGAAGCGTGCGCGCGTCGTTGAAGATGTAGAGTTTCTGCGCGCTCACCTCCACATCGCCCGTAGCTATCTTCGGATTCTTCTGCCCTTCGGCTCGCAGAACAACTTCGCCCAGCACGCCTATGACATACTCGCCGCGAACCTGCTTGGCTTTCGCGTGAGCTTCCCCTGCCAGTTCTTCATTGACTACGATCTGCGTGATTCCGTTGCGGTCGCGCAGGTCAATGAAGGTGAGCGGGCCAAAATCGCGCCGCCTGGCAACCCAGCCCATTATCATGACCAGTTTGCCTGCGTCTTCTGCGCGAAGCTCTCCGCACGAATGCGTGCGCTGCATTTTTCCTAAATCATCGAGCATCTTTATTTCAAGTGATAAGTGATGAGTGATAAGTGATCAGTAAGAGATTTGCTTTTCTCTTATCACTTATCACTCATCACTCATCACTTATCAATTTTTCTCCGTCTCAGTTTTTCGTGCGAAATCGTAAGCCTGTTCAAGTCTGCCGCGCTCTCCTGAAGCTTCAGTCTTCTCTTCTGCCAGATAAGCATTGAACTCGGCAGACCTGTTGCGCGGGATGCTCAAGCTCTTCCACTCAGCCGACCTGAAATGCTTTGCCAGAAAAACAATCTGGCCTATGTGATAGGCGTAGTGCATTAGCTGGCGATTGATGGCATTTACAACCGTGTGCTCTTCACCGCGAATGAAAACTATCCTGGTTAAATCTTCCGCCGTGAGCGGCTCAATCGCATCTAACACGCACTGCCAGCCGCGCTCCCAGTAGTCCATAAGCTCATTGCGCCCGGTCTCAGGTGTCGTCACGAACTCCATGTCGCGGTTGCGGTTCGGCTTCTCGCCGTCTGTGGTCAGAAAATCCGTCCAGCGCGAGAACATGTTTCCAGCCATGTGCTTCAAGATGACTGCGATGCTGTTGGCCTCTTCGTCAAGCGTTGCGAAGAACTCTTCGTCACTAACTTGCTCCAGAGCTTTCTCTGCAAGCTTCTTGTGGCTGCGCAAGCCTGCAACCGCGTCCCGTAGATAATCTCTTGCTATCTCATCCGCCATCTTCTTAAGCCTCACTCAGTTTTTCGCGCACGGTCGCGCCCACATGCTCGCGCGGCATTATCATCTGTTCGCCCGTTCGCATATCCTTCAACGCAACATCGCCGCGCTCACGCTCTTCATCTCCCAATACTGCCACGAACGGAATGCCTCGCGCCGATGCATACTTGAACTGCTTCCCTATCTTGTCGGCGTCCGTGTAAAGGTCAACCTTCAACCCTTCACCGCGCAACTCGCTCGCAAGCTTCACAGACTCTGCGACTGTCGCCTCGTTCCAGATTGTGACCATAATTTCTGCCGGAGCTTCCGTCAGATTTTTCGGAAACATCTCGCGCTCGGTCATCACCACGATGATGCGCTCAAGCCCCAGAGAGAAACCGCACGCGGGAACGTCTTGCCCCGAAAACATTCCGACCAGATTGTCATAGCGACCGCCGCCACCCAGACTGCCCGCAAGATCAGGCACGTTAATCTCCATTATCGCGCCCGTATAGTAAGAAAGCCCGCGAGCGAGGTGAGGATTCAGTTTGATTCTATTCTTCGCAGCGTTACTAGAGGTTATCTCTAAAATACGAGCTATCTCTTCAGTACCCCTTTCTAAACTTGCCTCTCCTATGTTCTTATTTAACCCTTTATTTAACACTTCTCCTTGTAAGAATCCGAGGACACGGCTATTCCATATATCAGAGGTCATACTCGCTCCAAACATTTCTAAGGCTGCCTCATCCCAATTCGATATATAAATGAGATACTCGCTTGCTTGTTCGTTAATGCCTCTTGCAGTTAGTTCCGCTTTAACTCCCTCATTTCCAATTTTGTCTAGTTTATCAAGAGCTATGAGGGCATCAGTATGCTTTTCAAGAGGTACATTCGCAGCATTTAGTATTCCCGTAAGTACCTTGCGGTGATTCAAAAAAATTGTGAAATCATTGAACCCCAGTCCCTCAAGCGCCTCGCTCGCAGCCGCGCACAATTCCGCTTCGACAACCATAGAGCGCGAGCCGAGTATGTCAACGTCGCATTGATAGAATTCCCTGAATCTGCCGCGCGCCGGGCGGTCTGCGCGCCACACGGGTTGAATCTGGTAGCGCTTGAAAAATTTCGGAAGCTTATCTCTGTATTCCGCTACGACGCGCGCAAGCGGCACGGTCAAGTCATAGCGTAGAGCTAGATCAGCCTCGCCAGTTCTTTCATGTTCGCCGCGTTTCAATATCTTGAAGATGAGCCGGTTGCCCTCTTCGCCATACTTGCCCATAAGGGTTTCTATGTTCTCGACCGCAGGCGTCTCCAAAGGCTCGAACCCGTATCGCTCGTACACCTCCTTGATGACGCTTATGACGTACTCGCGCCGCCTCACGTCTGAAGGTAGAAAGTCGCGCATTCCGCGCGCCGGTTGTGTTTTTGCAGCAGCCATCTATGCCTGAATTGAATTGAAGATAAACATTGAGTAATGAGAGTTATCACAACCATATTGCCCGCGTCAAAAAAGAGGCGCGTTTTGAACATACGCCGCTTCGGGCTAAGATTAAGTGAAGCGTGTGCATAAATCGTCGGGGGTCGCAGAAACAGCTAAGTTTCTGCGATTGTTGGGACTATGTGCCAACATACCCAACTCCCCGACGGCCTGTTGTCTTTGATCCAGCAGGCACGGGAACACTATCTGGAACTGCC
>DATHJK010000277.1:0-6233 GCA_035316225.1 Pyrinomonadaceae bacterium | reverse complement strand
CCCGCACGGCAAAATCATAGGCCAGCATGAAGAGACTATTCTTGATGAACAGAATCCGCGCATTGACGGCTGGTTTCTCTGCATAGCGCCGCTGGATAATCCGCAGATTGCTATGGCCGTTGTCGTCGAAGGTGGAGGCTACGGTTCAAGGTCTGCCGCGCCGATTGCGGCGGCTCTGATTCTCAAAGCGAGAGAGCTTGGACTTTTAGGAAACGTTGGCCGCGCGCCGCAGCAAAACACGCAACAGGGGCGACCGCGACAGCGCTTCACACAATGAAGAAAGTAGAAAGTAGCCAGTAGTCAGTTTTTTGAGCATTAGGGATTGAACGATAAAATTCAAGATAAGAGATGCTCGACCTCTTCCGTGCTGGCTACTGTCTACTATCAACCGTCTACTTCTTACTTACTACTGAATCATGAAAAATCGCGCATCATCACATCTGCTGGTTCTGTTTTTAATCATAGGCTTCGAGGTCGTGGGCTATTACGGTCTTCACCGCGCAGCATTGATTCGCGGCTATGAGACATCGTGGGTTGCTGCGGTGCGCGACCTGCTGCTTTACGCTCCAATCGTTATCTACGTCTTCTGGCTCTCGCGCGTGATGAAGTTCGCAGGAAACTGGACTCTCTACACGACCGCTATACTTCTCTTCTCCATAGGGCTACTGGTTCAGTACAGGCTCTACTCCGATCCTGAGTACAATGCAAGGAACAAGGCTGAGGCGCGCGCGCAGAAAACCTCGTCGCTCAGGATGCGTTTCATACAGGAGCACTATGAACCGCAGAAGAAGCAGATACTGGGGCTGCCGCCAACGCCAGCTCAGGCCGTGAGCCTTGACGAAGAGCAGCATAGAGAGGCCGATTATTCGGTCGGAAAGGCGCTCACCTCAGGCGCGACGTGGATTCCAATCTTTTCATTCATCATTTTCGCCGTTGCTTACTCCTTCTGTGTGCGCGATGGCTTCCTGCTATGGGTTCAACGCAACAGCTTCATCATCGTTCTTCTTACGCTGATACCGCTGGCGGGGGCAGTCATAACATCCAGCGCAGGCAAAGCCATAGGCAACATGACGCCGTGGGAGCCTTCAAAGATTCCTTTCCTTCTGGGATTTGCGGGTATCCTCACAGCGCGCTACAAAGAATTGGCGCGGACTAACTGGGGGATGCCACGCGCGCGTGATGTCGTTCCTCTGGTTGCTATGGCAATGATGCCATTCATACCCTTCTTCGCGCTGAAGGATTTCGGGCAGATGCTCGTCTTCAGCGGCGCTTATACAACTCTTTATCTTGTGGCTGTGCGCCGATGGCCTCAGCTACTGCTCTTCGTAGGCTCTGTCGCGCTCGTCGCAAGCATACTGGTGGTCGGAGCGCTCCCGCGCGATGTTCAGGAGCGAGTTCCGCTTCTACCCACACTCGCGCGCCCTGTTCAGGCTGCGCTGCCCGCGCGCATTCAGCAGCGATTCCATCTATGGCTGGACGGGTTCGATCCTCCTTCGCCGGATATCGCATGGTGGAAGAAAGATTTTGATGACGCGCTTGCTCATGACCCCAGAATGCGAGAGCTTGCAGAGCAGAGTCCGGCGATGCGAAACAGCGTGAACGTTGACGTGTGGTTCGACCGCGTTGCTTTCCAGCCCGCGCAGGCTGTCTTCGGCATCGCTTCGGGCAGAACCACAGGCCGTGGTCTCGGACTTGGCTTTCCTGAAGTTATCCCTGTTGCGGATTCCGACTATATCTACGCGGCAGTGAGTGAAGAGATGGGACTGTCGGGCGGTCTGATTATCATCCTCGCGCTGATAGTTTTCGTGAGCGCCGGGGTTCGCACTGCGCTGGATGCGCGTGATATGTTTACAAAGCTCTGCTCAGCCGGGTTGACCGCATTCATAGGCTTTCAGGCTCTTGTGAACATAGGCGGTATCACGCGCGCGCTTCCCATGACAGGAATCACGCTTCCTTTCGTCAGCCACGGCGGCTTCAGTCTTATGACAAGCTTCGCCATGCTGGGGATGCTGATGGCCTTCTCACACCGTAATGCCTATGACCTGCAAATTGCAGCGAGAACGCCCGTGCGCGTCACTCCAGACGAACCAATTAAAGTACCGGAGGCAGTTCAATGAGCGAACAACCGGCAACTGTTGATATCCAGGCCGCAGCCATTTCAGATCGCGGGCTGAGCGAGAAGCGACCACTTAACGAGGACTCGTTTCTTTCAGATTCGCAGCGCGGCATCTTCGCAGTAGCGGACGGCGTTGGCGGAGCGCAGGCAGGCGAAGTCGCTTCGCGCACGGCAATGGAAGTGCTGGACGAAGCTTTCCGTCATCAACTGGAAGATGCTGACGTTGAAGATTTGATGGAGATTGCTATTCAGCGCGCCAACGCTTCCATCTTCCAGATGTCGCGCGAGCACCCGAAATTTTCGATGATGGCAACGACCGTCGTAGCCCTTCATCTGGACGGTCGCACGGCCACAATCGGGCACGTTGGCGATTCGCGCCTTTATCGCGTCACGCCCGACGGAAAGATTCATCGCGAGACTGCGGATCATTCTATGGTTGAAGAGGAAGTGCGCGCCGGGCGAATGACTCCTGAGCAGGCCGCCAACCATCCTAGCCGCAACGTCATCAGCCGCGCTCTCGGCGCAGAAGATACCGTTGAAGTTGATCTAAAGATAGTTGAAATCGAGGATGCCACAACTTTTCTACTCTGCTCGGACGGCATTACGCGCCACATACCGGATGCTGAGCTTGAAGCGATACTGAATCGCGCAGAGCCGCTTGAGCAGATTTGCGAAGAGATGAAGCGGCGTTGCTACGAACGAGGCGCGGAAGACAATCTGACGGCGGTGATTATCAACGTAGGCCAGCGCAGGATTGTTCAACCGGCAGAAGAGGCCGGGTTCGACGGAGCGCGAACGATTCAATTTGAATCCGTTGCTCCTGCTACAACGCCCGCGAGCGCCCCTGCGGTCGAGGCCGCGACTGTGCCTACAGCCGATGCGCAGGCTGCACCGCCTCAGCCTCCATCGCGCGGCGTAGATCGTCTCATGGACACTCAGCAGCCGCCTTACGCAGCAATTGTTCCTGCGCGAGACGAGCTGGCGCGCCCCCCTGTTGCTGTTGCGCAAAAGACCGGGAGCGGAGCGGGTAGAACTTTTGGCTGGATGCTAGCGTTATTGATTCTGCTCGGTGCGGTCGGCGCAGCCGCTTTTTATGGCGGTCTTAAGTACCAGAAACAGCAGCAGGAGGAAGCGGAAGCCAATGCTACGCCAAGCCCTACGCCTGTTGCTCAGCAACCGCGCCAGAGCGATTTTGAGTTGAGATTGCGCGACGTTGACAATGACCCGGCAGGTCAGGCGCAAGCGATGGCTGCGCAGGCCAATGGTGCTCCTTTGAATTCCGAAGACCCGAAATTTCTATATCTTTATGGCCGCGCGCTTCTTCTTTCAGGTGATTATGAGAATGCTGTGGCCGCTTTCGACCGCGCTGTACAGTTCGCAGATGCGAAGGGTGCTGACCCGGCATTCGATTACCCGTGGCTTCGCGTCGAGTCGCGCATGGGATTGGCTAGCGCTGCCCTTAAATTCGACCGTCTTGGCCCCAGAACAAGGGCATTCAACAAACTAGACGAAGTAATCAAGCCCAGAGCGGGCGCAGCCAGTTCAGGAAAAGGCACAACCGCGCCTGCCCCTTCTCCTCCAAACTCTTCCGGCGCGCCATAAGTTCTCCCGAAGCATCTAACCGAAGCCGGGCGCGATTCGTTTTGGTTGGACGCGCGAGAAGCTGATGAGCGAACTCAAACTACAGCAGTGCCTACTTGATGGTCGCTACGAGATTCGGGAATGTCTTGGACGCGGCAGCTACGCGGAAATCTATATCGCGCGCGACCTGGCGGCCACTGAAGGCGCGCCGCAGATGGTCGTAATCAAAGCTCTCAACGTATTTCTTCAGGGCGATTCGGATGAAGATTTAGAGCGAACGCTGGTTGAAAATTTTCAGAAAGAGGCAATCGCACTTGACCGTGTGCGCCACCCGAACATCATCAGCCGACTCGGACACGGGACTGCGATTGATCTGGCGGGAACAGCCTTCCACTATCTTGTGCTGGAATATTTGCCCGGCGGCGACATGGCCGTGCTCAGCCGCAGCCACCTGCTTCCCATTGAAACGGTTCTATACTATCTGGAACAAGTCTGCTCCGGTCTGGCTCACGCGCACTCGTGCGGCGTCATACATCGTGACATAAAGCCCCAAAATCTTCTGCTCACTGCTGATAGAAAAGTTTTGAAGATTGCAGACTTCGGCGTCGCAAAACTTGAGGCTTCGGAAGGCGGCATCACGCGCGTAGGCACGAACGTTTACGCGCCGCCCGAACATAATCCGCTCGTGCAGACCGGGCCGCTCGACGCTTCAGGCGCAAATGAGCCGAGCGCGCAACTGACTCCTGCGGCTGACATCTATTCGCTTGCGAAAACCACTTACGTGTTGCTCACCGGCGAGTCGCCCAGAAAGTTCGCGCACAATCCTATAAACGGGCTTCCTCAGCATGTTGCAGACAAGCCCTGGGCTTCAGATGTTCTTCGCGTGCTTGTGCGCGCAACTCAATCCGCGCCACTGGCTCGCCAGCAGACCGTGCAGGAATTTTGGGACGAGTTTGCAGATGCTGCGATGCCTCCGACGAAGCCGCTACCCTCGCTTGATGAAGCGGAGAAGAAAGAGAGAGGCGAGCTTCGCCCTGCACGGCAACCTGAAAGAGACGCGCCTCCTCCCAGGCCGCGATTTCAATCTTCCGACGAACTCAAGCACGCAGCCGCGTATGCGCCTCTGCCCGAGCGACCCAGAATAGTTGTGCCCGTAGCCAATCCCACAGCACAGGCTCAAATCGCTGAGAGGAAGAGCCAGCATCGCCCGGCGCGAGAAATCATAGCGGCGATGCCGGACGTGCAGAAAAAGAGCGCGCAGAAAAATCAGAAGCCCCCGACGCCATTTCCCGCGCGCAGAGGCTCGCGGCTTCTCTTCATCCTCATGCTATTTCTGGCGTTCAGCGGCGTGCTTCTGGCTACATACAGCTACATTCGCTCTCACCGAACGAACGCGAGCGGCCAGTCTCAGCAAACACAAAATATCGTCGTCGGCCATACTGGAAAGACCATAAGTGATGTAAACTTAAGACCCGACCCGAGCATGAGCAACGCGCCCATTGGCCTGGCCGAGGGAGGCTCGCAGGTTCGCATCATCAGCGTAGGCGGCAGCAACAACAACTGGTACGAAGTAGAGATATTGCAGCACTCGCGTGAGAAGGCCGATCCCGATTCGCTTGATCGCGGGTGGATACATAAGCGATGGATTAATTTAGATTCCTAGCGGGTTCTTCAGTAGTGTTTCAGTTTCAATATGAGATAGCCTGTAAATATTGGCTCAATAGTTCTAACTGAGCTACTGCCGGTTCTTCATAAATATTTGCAGCAGTTTTTCTCTTGGGAGGAGAATATAGAAAGTGGGTTTAATCGAATCCATTAGACGCTGGGTTGACGGCGAAACGTCAGGCGACCCGCTCGAAGCCGCAGACGAGAATGCGCGCCCGCGCCGCGTGTGGGAAGAGTTTCTTGTGAAAATCGCGCGCGAAGTTGAAGCCGCCATGCAGCGCGAGATGTTTACGCCGCCCGGCGGGCCTACCTATATCCCGCGCGAGTACATTGTCTATCTAAGCGGCGATGACGATAAGGAGTGGCAGGGAGAGAAGCGGCGCGGACTTGAGCAAGGTCTCTTCCACGTCCTCTCGGAACGAGCGCGCGAGCTTGCGGGATCAACCCAGCTAGCAACTTCATCCTTCGCCGTTGAGCTTCGCGTTGACGGAACTCTCAACAAGGGCGAGTTTCGCGTGCAGCCCGTCTGGGACGAGACCGAAAGCGGGCACACTATGGTCACTGCGCGAAAAAGCGATCTGCTTCAGACGGTTCTGCCCGGCGGTGAACCGGAGGAGGCCGCAGCACCCGGCGCAGAATCAACAGAGAGCGAGCAGACTATGGTGCGTGCGCGCCCCGCTCAGCTTTATTCAGTTGAAATCTGGCGCAACGGGGTTCGTCAATCGGTCATTCCAATCACCAAAACGGAAGTAACCATTGGGCGCGGCTCGCGCAACGTCGCGGTTGATATACCGATTAAGGGCGACCCGGAGGTCAGCCGCATCCATGTCGTTCTGACGCGCGACCAGGATGGCAAATACTGGCTAACGCC
>DATHJK010000276.1:0-2647 GCA_035316225.1 Pyrinomonadaceae bacterium | reverse complement strand
CCGTGATGGAGATTTCCGTAGGGCACTTCAATGCTACGTCGCCCTCGTCCGTCATGAACGTGTGAGTGGGCAAGCCCTGTACTAATCCGCCGCCCTCTACGCCGCGAATCGCAGCGCACCACTGGTACTTGGCGAACGCTTCGGTCAAGCGCGTGCCGAAAGAGTATGCCGCATTGCTCCACAAATACTTGTTGTGGTCGCGCCCCGTGACATCTTCCTCGAAGTTGAAAGTCTCAATCGGCACATTCTCTCTGCCGTAGGGCAGGCGCGCGAGCGTGCGTGGCAGAGTAAGGCCGACGTAGCGCGAGTCTTCCGATTCGCGGAAACTGCGCCACTTTGCGAACTCCGTCCGGTCGAAAATCTTCGCAAGGTCGCGCACTTCCGTCAATTCCTGATAGTTGTCCCAGCCGAATAGCTGCGGGCTGGCCGCGCCTATAAAGGGGGCGTTGGCCGCAGCCGCGACCTGTGAGATTTTCTCTATGAGCGCCATGTCCTGCGGGTGATTCGAGAACTCGTAGTCGCCAATGAGCGCGCCGTAGGGCGAGCCGCCGAAGGTGCCAAACTCCTCTTCATAAACTTTCTTGAAGAGTGCGGACTGGTCGAACTCAGCCGCGCGCTCCAAATCTTTCAGCAGGTCTTTCTTCGAGACGTTAAAGACGCGAATCTTCAGCATGGTGCTCGTCTCGCTGTTCATCACAAGATGATTAAGGCCGCGCCATGAGCCTTCCATCTTCTGAAAGTCTTCGTGGTGCATTACCTCGTTCAACTGCGCTGTGACGAGACGGTCAATCTCGGCTATGCGCGCGTTGATGGCCGACTCCATGTCTTTCGAGACGGTCAACTGCCCCTGCATGACCTCGCTGACGAACTGAGCGATCATGTCTTTGGCCTGCTGGACTTGAACCTCGTTGCGCGCCAGCCGTCCCTGGTCGAGTATGCGAGTGAGCAGGTCGCTTTCGCCCTGCTGCTCGACCGTTACAACGGACTTATCCTCTCTCATTTCTTTACTCATTTGACTCCTCCTTGGCGCTTCCACCGTTGTCGGACTCCGACTTATCAAGTCCCAGCGCCGTGCTCAGTTGCTGCTGCGCGCCCGTGTCTGCAACGATGTCGTTGAGAATCTTTTCGAGCTTGTCGTTGCCGTCCATCTTCGAGAGTAGATCGGACAGTTTTCTGCGAGCCTCTACGAGCTTGCGAAGCGGCTCGACCTGCTGCACAACCTGGTCTGGATGAAAGTCGTCCATGCTCTTGAAATGCAGGTCAACGCCCAACTTGCTGCCGTCATCCGTCAGCTTGTTGTCCACGCGGTAGGCTATGCGCGGCTTCATGGCGGCAAGCACCTGGTCAAAGTTGTCGCGGTCAATCTCCACGAACTTGCGATCCTTGACGCGCGGCAGCAGTTCATCGGGCTTGCCCGAAAAATCGCCTAGCACGCCCAGCACGAAAGGCAATTCTTTATTCTCAATAGCCCCGCCAATCTCCACGTCGTAAGTGATGTGAACGCGCGGCGAGCGAACGCGGTCGAGTTTATGCTGTGTACTTTCCTTCTTAGGCATCAGGGTCACTTCCTTTCAGAAAAACGCAGACGAGTGACGACGCTATTGAACCGAAGTGCGTTTGCTTCAATGTCCCATCGTCCACATATACTAAGAGTTTCGGGTCTACTAAATGATAGCTCTCTCTGGGCCTTATAACAGGCAGGTCTAGCGGTCATTGGCCTCGGAGCTTTAAGTCGGGCAATGCAATTGATCGGTCGAGGCCGATTATAGCATTAACTGCTCTGGTCGTCTCCATTGACGTTTGTGTTTAGTCCGAGGGTTTCTCTTAGCTGGCCCAGAACGTTACTGTCCTTTATCACATCCATGAGCCAAACCTCAAGAGGCATCTGTCCCCATTTGATTGCGCGCTGCACAAGGTAGGCGACGGGGCTGTGCGGCTCTGTCTGCTGAAAATAGCCTGCGACCTCTTCAAGACGGCGCAAGGCATCTGCGCGCGAGCGCACAGGCCCGCTCAATCCGCGACCGCCCGCCACACCTGCCTCGCCTGCCACACCCACCTCGCCGTCTGCGCCATCTCCCCCCCCGCTTACAGGGTCAGGCTCAAGAATGCGCTTCTCTTTGACCAGCTTTTCTACCAGCGAGCGAATGTCTTCGAGCGATTTCTTGAGAGCGCCGAGGCCGGGCGTCTGGCGCTGGAACTTTTCGTCCATCACGCGATCCAGCGCCTGAAACTCTTGCCAGCATTCATTAATCAGAGCGTATAGCTCTTCGTAGAATGCGCGGCGGCTTGCGCCTTTCGCCTTTCGCCAAGCGTCGCCCGTGGTTTTGCCTTCCGCCTCTGCCTGCTCTTTCAAAGCGGAGAAGCGGTTATAAGCCTCCTGGTCGAGCGTGTCCAGATTTTCCGGGATGTCGAACTTTGTAGAGTCCTCCCACTGAAGGTAGCTGTAGTCAATACCTGACCCGCTTTTCGTCAGCGGAATCTCTTTTATGGGAACAGAGAGTTGGCGATCCATCAAGGCGAGCGCGTTTGCGCGCGCCTCCATGTCGCCATCTTCAATCTCTGGATAAGAGTTATCCCAGTATTGCTCGTGGAACCCACGCATCACACGCAGCCCGTCGCGCAAGCCCGCGAAGCCGTAAAGCTCAAC
>DATHJK010000275.1:0-4721 GCA_035316225.1 Pyrinomonadaceae bacterium | reverse complement strand
GGACGTGCTAAAGGGAAACGGCTCCGAGGTTGATAAGTCGGAATCAGGCGCAGAACTCGCTGTTGCCGATGAAGAGGCGGATGAACTGGTTGGAGAAGATGCGAAGCTTGGCGTGCGCAAAGCTTCTCGCCCGCGCGCGGTTCAGAAAATAGTTGGCGATACTACGCACACAAACCGCTCGGACGTGCGACAGGATGTCCCAATCCCGCAAGCGCCTTTCTACGGCTCGCGCGTCGTGGAAGATATATCGCTCGATGAGGTGTTCTCCTTCATTAACGAGACAGCGCTGTTCAAAGGGCAATGGCAGTTCAAGCAGGGGAAGAGAACGGCGGAAGAGTACGGAAAGCTTGTGGCCGAAACTGTGCGCCCCGTTTACGAAGAGTTGAAAGAGCGCTCGAAGCGAGAGAGTCTTCTCGTGCCGCGCGTCGTCTACGGCTACTTCCCGTGCCAATCGTCGGGCAACGATCTGATTATCTACAATGTGGATGAGCGAACGGAGCGTATGAGATTTACTTTCCCGCGCCAGCCTGCGGGCAAACGTCTTTGTCTGGCGGATTACTTCGCGTCGAAAGAATCTGGCCGCATTGATACGGTCGCGTTTCACCTCGTCACAGTTGGCAGACGTGCGAGCGTGTATTCTCATGAGCTATTCAAGTCGGACAATTATGCGGACTATCTATACTTTCACGGCCTGAGCGTAGAGAGCGCGGAGGCTATGGCGGAACTCTGGCACAAGCGCATACGTGAAGAGTTGGGCATTGCCGGGCAGGATGCAAAAGAGTTGACAAAGCTTTTCCATCAGGGCTATCAAGGCTCGCGCTTCAGCTTCGGCTATCCCGCGTGCCCGAATCTGGAAGATCAGACGAAACTGTTCGAGCTTCTTGACCCGTCGCGCATTGACGTTGAACTGACTGAAGAGTTTCAGCTAGAGCCGGAACAATCAACATCGGCAATCATCGTGCATCACCCGGAAGCGAAGTATTTTTCAATCGATTGAAAACAGTAGGGACAGGGGCAAGTCCTCTGCCCGTGCATTTAATTTTCAAACACGTTCGGGTTAACCTGACAATCATACGGGCAGAGAAATTGCCCCTGTCCCTACAGGGACTCTATCAATGACTCTAAAATTTCTCCCCCGTCGAGCTTTTCGTAGATTCCGGTTGTAAGGTGATGTCTTCGACTGAACAGGGACATGGGAGCAGTAGGTCAACCTTTTTGGCAAAAGAGATTGACGAAAGGATGTCTGAGCCGCTGCCGGAAGAACTGGCCGTGCTCTCGGGCCTTGAGCGTTTTGCATTCCGCTTAACGCGGCGCATGAACGAGGGGCGTGTTAAGCGCTTCTGGACGTGGTGCCAGAAAACATTCGGCGCTGGATGGATTCATCTTTCGACCTACAACCTCATGCGCGTTTACGGCCTTGAGAACGTCGAAGCAGTAGACCACACGCGCCCCATCTTGCTCGTAGCCAATCATCGCTCTTACTTCGACATGTACACGGTCTCGACCGTGCTTTTCAGAAAGACACGCTGGCGCAAACAACTATTCTTTCCTGTGCGAGGGCGCTTCTTTTACGATTCGCTGTTCGGAATCTTCGTTAACTTCATCATGGGATGGTGGTCAATGTTTCCGCCCTTCTTTTCCGGCGGCGAGAATCCTTTAATTGAGAAGAGAGAGTTTGATAAATATTCCATGCGCCTGCTCACAGAGCTATCAACGCGCGGCGCAGGCAACGTCGTAGGCTTTCACCCAGAAGGCATGCGCAACCGAAACTCCGACCCTTACTCTTTTCTGCGCGCTCAGCCCGGCGTGGGTAAACTCGTCAAAGACGCGCAGCCGCAAGTCATCCCTGTCTTCATCGCCGGGCTTGGCAACGACCTCCGTAAACAGGTTCTTGGCAACTGGCGCGGAGGCCAGCCGATTCGCATACGCTTCGGCGAGCAGTTGGATATATCTTCGTTCGCCGCCAGAAGAGATAGCGTTCGCACCTACAAGGAGATAGCCGATTTCCTGATGAGCAAGATAGCGGAGCTTGGCGAAGCGGACAGGCTACAGTTCGCAAAGAACCTTGAAGAAGGCGGTACGTCCGAAAAAGTTCTGACTGAAAACACGTCCAGCGAAACACGAGTCAACTGATGTCGAAATTGCCGCTCGTCATCGTCAACCCCGCTTCGGCACGAGGAAGCACACGCGGCGCATGGCCCAAACATGCGAGCGATCTTCGCACTCATTTCGGGGCATTCAACTGCGCTTTCACGGAGTCCGAGACGGATGCAGTACGCCTTGCCGAAGATGCTGCGCGCGAGGGGCGCAAGCTCATCATAGCCTGCGGCGGAGACGGAACTATCTCTGAAGTTGCGAACGGCATCCTGCGCTCGGGCTGCGAAGCTATCCTGGGAATATTACCGAGTGGCACGGGCGGCGATTTCCGCAGGACTCTAAAAATACCTACGCGCGCGGCTGACGCCGCTCAAGTCCTGCGCAACGGCAAGACGCGAAGCATAGACGTAGGGCGCGCGACTTATCTGGATTCAAAAGGCGACGAAGCCAGTAGATTTTTCCTCGGCGTAGCTTCATTCGGCATGAGCGCGGAGGTCATCGCGCGCGTGAAGGAAGATGAGAACAGTTTATTGAAGATAGCAACGCCGCGCATCATCGGCGGCAAACTCTCATACGCAATTGCCACAGCAAAGGCTACGTTCGCAAATCCGGTCACGCGCGTCCATGTAAAATTAGACGATAAGACCGAGCGGCGCTTGAGCGTTGTGCAGTTCTGCATAGCCAATGCGCGCTATTTCGGCGGCGGCATGAAGATAGCGCCTGACGCATTGCTGGACGACGGCAAATTCGATGTCGTCGTAATAGACGACATCGGCGCACTGAAAATTCTCGCAAACGGCCCTCAACTATATTTCGGCACGCACCTGTCAATTAAGGGCGTCCATCACACACACGCCACTTCAGTCAATGCCAGTCCCGCGAGCAAGAGTGAGAGAATACAGATTGAAGTTGACGGCGAGTTGCCCGGCTACCTGCCAGCAAAATTTGAAATCCTTCCGCGTGCGCTACGTGTAAAAACAGTCTAGAGTCTGGAGTCAGAGGTCAAAAACAGTCTTTTGCTTTTGCCTTTGACTCCAGACTCTGAGACTCCAGACTTAATGAAGGAAATTTTCACGCACGTAGGCTACTGTGGCTTGAAGAGTTTCGGCGGGGTCGCGTGGGTCGAAGTCGAGTTCGTTACTGGCCTTGCTATTGTCCAGATACCAGAAGTATTCGGCCATCTCTACGGCTTCTGGCTCGACGGGCGAGGCCATGTTCCACTGGCGGAAGAGCGAATCAACGAATTGCGCGCCCGCGACTGTAATCTTTTTCGGGAGCGACAGTAGAGGGGCGGGCGTCTTTGTTAATCTTTCCAATCGCCCGAAAAATTTCTTGAAAGTCCAGTTGGCGCTCCCCAGCAGGTAACGCTCGCCCGCTTTGCCTTTCCGCATCGCTGCGATGAAAGCGCGAGCGGCGTCGCGCGCGTCAACGAAACTCAAGCCCCCGGAAGGCACAGCATTAATTTTGCGCGCCATGAAATCCAGCACGACTTTCGTGGAGCTTAAACGCTCGTCGCCCGGCCCCAGAAGCAGGCTCGGATTCATTATCACCAGACGCAACCCTCTGCCACTGAAATGCTCAAGCGCAACGCGCTCCTGATAGAATTTACTGGCGTAATAAGGCCAGCGCGAAATGATGTCAACAGGCGGCGGCCATGTCTCGTCAGGCATAACATCGCCGTTTTCCGTGACCGCAATCGTCCCGCTCGTGGAAGCGAGCACGATTGACTTAACGCCGCCAGCCTTTGCCGCTTCGCACAGCAGGCGAGTCCCGTTGACGTGAATGTCATTCATCTGGCGCGCATCGTCACGCTCGCGCGAGACTTTCCCGGCCAGATGATAAACCTCCTTCACATCTTCGACTGCGCGTGCGACATCATCCACGTTTGTAATCGAGCCTTCTAACCCTTCGATTCCCATCTCACGAATCCAATCTGGAATCGAAGTCGCCATCACGCGCAAGTTCTTCGCGCCGGATTCGACGAGTTGGCCTACCAGATGTATCCCCAGAAAGCCCGTGCCGCCCGTTATCAAAATCTTCGGCTCCGCTTGCTTCGCCAGCGTACGGCTCTTCTTGCTCGCAGATTTCTTCGCGCTCTTACGCGGCGCTCTCTTCTTCGTAGTGATAGCCATAAAGAAAGTGATAAGTGATGAGTGATGAGTGATGAGATAAGAACTGCTTTCGTCTTATCACTCATCACTTATCACTTATCACTGCCTTTTCAGTCTGTAGTTGTGGCGAATTGTGTGCTGGAGGAATCCGTCAGGTCTCCCTGCGCTGCGCCGTTACGCCGTTCTTTATGTAGACGGCGTTTTAAGGCTCGCGCGTCGAATCTGGTGCGCGTGCCGTCGCGCAAATTTTCAACTTCATGTCGCAGCAGCGCAGAAATCAAACGATAAGCTTCGTTGCGGGGAAGGCCGCGCGTCATCTCTTCCAACTCTTCGTAAGAGAGGTAGCGGCCTATGCGCGCGCCGATTTCGCGGCTGCGAATGATGTTCGACCCCTTAGGCATGGCTGCATATGTGCCATGTATATAAACGGGGAGGATGCCTATCTTCGCGGCGAGCGCTAGATAGCCTATGACAGGTTTGAACTCGGCCATCTCGCCTGTCATAGAGCGCGTG
>DATHJK010000274.1:0-4107 GCA_035316225.1 Pyrinomonadaceae bacterium | reverse complement strand
AGTGGTTTGATCTTCTTCCACAAATCGTCGGGGATATGCCATATTGTTTGAAGAGTGCGTTTGCGAGCCATTGTTTTGTTCCATCCAAACAAAACATACAGGTTCAATTACGCACTCGCTAGTTTTGGGATAGGCTCTAAGGAGAGTTTAAATAGTTAACTGGATTGCAAGACCGTTTGTATGAACGGAGCCTTTGCTTCTGTATAAGCCTCGCGGTCTGTCACATACTTTTGGGCCAGCTCGCTTTTCAACTGCGCGTAGCGTCGCGCCAACTCTTCATCCGACCGCAAGCGATCACGAAAGCAAAGGTGGTTGGCCCAGTAGGCGCTCGTCGCTTCGACTACATGAAGATGATGCGTGCGCGGGCTGCCTTTGGTGAAGTAGTGTCTGTTAGGAAGACCACATTCGCCCTTGTACTCGTATCCCAGCGCCTCCAAAGGCGCAACGCATTGCTCGGCGTCCGAGATTCTTCGTAGCGCTATGGCTATGTCCAGAATCGGTTTTGCCGCAAGACCTGGAACGGACGTGCTGCCAACGTGCTGTATATCAACGACGAGCGCGCCGAGCGCACAGCGCAACTGCCTCTCTTCTTCACTGAAAAGGCGCGGCCACGCAGGGTCATAAGCTACAACCTCTACGCGCCCTCGCTCTACACCCAGCATTTTCTCCTTCTCCTCAGTTTAGCAGCCGTGTATTTGCCGGGCTGTTACGTTAATCAGAGAAAAGCTTTGATGAGATATATGATGCCTACGACTGCGCCGCCCAGTATGAGCAGAAGAAGCAGGCCGATTCCGAAGATCGCCAGTTTGAATTTTCTATACCTGTTCTCGTCCGGCGGCGCGAGCGAGCTTTGCGGGAAATATGGTGGCGGAGTGTATGTTGCCATTAAAAATTCTCCTTAACCTGATTGCTATAAATTCAGTTTGAAGGCCGAACGGGTAGATGATAAATAAGAGCGCTCGTGGTTGTCCATCACGACGCTGCGCCGACTCTCAGCTTTAATGGCCAGCGAACTTGCTTTATCTCTTCGGACGCTCCCCAGAGTGCGAGCAATTCATCATTGATGCTCGCCACAGGGTCGGCATTATTCTTCTCTATAAACTTCTGCGTCGCAGACCACGTGCTGAGGTAGCCCAGAAGATCGTCTAGCGTCCACCGGGCGAGCATCTCGAATTGCGGAGTCTCTATCTCATGAAAAGGGAAAGATATGGAGTTGTAACCTTCTTCTACCAGACGGCGTTCCGGCGGCCAGTAAGGGCCGACAATCTCTTTGTAGAATTTTTTGACGACCTTATCTATTTCCGTAGAAATCTCAATCAGGTTATAGCTCCACACGGCGAGCACGCCTTCCGCTTTCAGTACGCGCTTAACTTCCGCGTAAAATTTATCAAGGTCGAACCAGTGTAGCGCCTGCGCGACCGTGATTAAATCAACCGAGCCTGATTTCAAACCCGAACCTTCCGCACTGGCAACTTTATAAACGACTCTCTCGTGCTCAGTAGCATGCTCAAGCTGGGAAGCGCTTGCATCGGTCGCCATAACAAGCTCGAAGAATTCAGCCAGCGCGCATGCAGCCTGACCATTCCCCGTGGCACAATCCCACGCAAGCTCTCGGCTCGGAGCAATCGAAGCGAGATGCTTGAAGAGTTCGCCGGGATAGACGGGTCTGTATTTCGCGTAATCTTCCGAGCGTTTTGAGAAGTAATCTTTGAAATGCATCGCGTATGTATGAACCACACAGAATTTTCTTCAAACTTGCGCGCCTGATTATACGTTCATAAGTTATCGAAACAGAATGCGCCGCGAGGCTCTGGTCTCGCGCGGCTTTATAACTTTGAGAATATTGAAATTAAACTTTGCGTTGCTCTTAGCGTCTTGGCGTGAGATGGTTTTTCTCGCCGGAGGCGCAAAGGCGCTAAGAGGAACGCAAAGGATTGAGCATATGCTGCGAGCTTTGAATAGCTCTGGCAGCTTCTATGAAATCTTCTTCCGACTGTAGATTAATTAAAATGGAAATCAGCATACCAACGCCAAAGGATTTCAATTACAAACGGACGGTCAGGAGTCATGGCTGGTACGAACTGTTGCCTTTTGAGTTCGATGAAGCAAGCTGGACTCTCACGCGCGTCTTCGACGTGGGCGAAGGCGAACCTGTCACGGCTGGAATTAAGAGCGCGAAGCGTGCGATTAATGTCGGAGTGCCGCGACGATTGAGCAAGCGTGCAGTTGAGCGCATCACGCGCGATGTTCGCCATATCTTTCGGCTTGACGACGATATGAAAGATTTTTATAACGAAGTCGGACAGGATGCGGATTTCGACTGGATTCCAAAGCAGGGAGCGGGTCGCCTGTTGCGCTCGCCGACTGTTTATGAAGACCTGGTGAAATCAATTTGCACGACGAACTGCTCGTGGGCGTTGACGGATAAGATGGTCACGGGGCTTGTCGAAAATCTGGGGCGCGAAGCTAGCGATGGTCGGCGCAACTTCCCCACGCCCGAAGCTATGGCCGATGCGCCCGTAGAGTTCTACCGCGAAGTTGTTCGCGCCGGATACCGCGCTCCTTACTTCAAGGAGTTGGCCGAGCGCGTCGTCTCCGGCGAATTGGATGTCGAAAGCTGGCTCAATAGCGATTTGCCGACAGATAAATTGAAGCGCGAGATGAAGCGCGTGAAAGGCGTAGGCGATTACGCCGCCGAGAATCTTCTGAAACTCGTGGGACGCTACGACGTGATGGCTCTGGATTCATGGGTGCGCGGCAAATACGCGCGCATGCACAACAATGGTCGCGCAGCAAAAGATAAAAAGATAGAGCGCCACTACTCGCGCTTCAACTCATGGCGCGGCCTTGCGCTCTGGTGCGACATGACGCGCGATTGGATCAAGTAAGGAAGGCTAGAAGGGATGAGGGATGAGGGCGGAGGGATGAATAAGAATGAGTAAATGCGACAGCATGCAATCAGATCAACCCATTTCATCCCTCATCCCTCCGCCCTCATCCCTTCTGTCCTCCCTTGCTCTTCAGCATTGTGCGTCGTATTGTTTTAGTTATGTCGAGTTTAGCTTGTACACGATGCGGGGCTGAGATTATTCCGGGCACCAGATTCTGTCGCCAGTGCGGGCAGCCTGCCCCGGATGCGGGAACTGTTTCCGAGGCGACGACGAGAATTCTGGACGCGCCTGAGCGCACGGCTGCGCCTACGGATCGCGTCATGCCTCTGCCGACAGGCCCCGCTTACCTGTCTCCTGCGAATGCGGGCGCTCCACAACAACAGCCATCACAGGGTCTGGCAGTTCCACCAAAGAAGAAGCGAGGCAAAGTCTGGCTCGTCATCCTGCTTGTAATCGTTCTCTTTGGCGCTCTCTGTTCTGCCGTTGTAATCACAGCTATTAAGACCAGCCGCGCCATCGCGCGAAAAGTTGTAATCAAGCAGACGACCGAAGTGCCTCAGCCTCCGCAAACACCCGCTCAGCCGGGCTTGCCACAGCCACCGGCAGAGGGCACAACGATTGATAGCTCGCTCGTCTACCCCGGCGCAGAGACGGTTGTTGATGTTGACAATGGTTCTGAAGGACACGTGATTCAACTGCGCACCAGCGATCCGCTCAACAAGGTCACAGACTGGTACATATCCAAGCTGAAACCGTCACAGATCGTGCGCGTCCCCGGCGGCATAAGTAACGTACTTCGCACGAACAAAGGCGCAATAGTCCTTACCTCTTCTGATGAAGGAACGCAAATCATAATCAAGCAGGGCGGCGAGCAATAGAGATTCCGGTTTAGCGAGCGAGAAAGTCTCAAGATAAGTTATTGCCAATCGCAATTGCGTGCGATTCGATAGGTAGCAGTACAGCTTGTGGCAGCGTGTGGTGCTGCCCCCCGGCTCATGCCTTCATGCCGTTTACTTTGAGCAGTGATGAAGGGCAAAGCTTTTCAAGCACGCATTCCGAACACAGAGGCGTGCGGGCTTTGCAGACGGCGCGACCGTGTGCGATGAGAAGATGCGGAAACTGAACCCAGTGCTTGCGCGGGACAAGCGCGGTCAAATCACGCTCAATCTTTTCAGGCTGCTTCTCTTCAGATAGCCCCAGACGATTCGACAATCGC
>DATHJK010000273.1:0-6307 GCA_035316225.1 Pyrinomonadaceae bacterium | reverse complement strand
CATCTGCGAGACCAGTGTTGAGCCGCAACGCGACATGTGGAATATCAAGCCCTTCAATGGAAGCCCACGATTTTGTTCATACAACTCTCCCAGAATTTCCAGCGGCGTCTGGTGTCGGAAAAGCAGGTTGAAGGGGCGAATGAACTGCTTCTCGACCGTTTGATCGAAGAAAGACTCAACGAAGCGCGCGCCGCCCATGTAGCACCAGTCAACGAACGGGCGCGCATCTTGCCAGTAAATTCTGATTGGCATCCAGTCTGTTAGCTGCTCGCTCCTCATCTCAAATCCATTTTTCCATCCACACGCGCCGACTCTCGCGCAACGCCGATTCAACATCCTCCTCAGTGAAACTGTAGCCGAGTTCCGCGCCAAGTCGCACGGTCATATTTATTAGCTCTCTCCTGCCGGTGACACCTCGCAGCTTCTCCTGTAGTGAAACATCTTGAAGAACGCGCTGGCGAAAACTCTCGAAATCTTCTTTGTCCATCGTCGCAATCATAATTATACTTTCAGTGTATGTCAGCATCTAATTCGGCTGAAGATAATGCGCGCGTAATTCTGAATCATCTTATCGAACAGGGCTTCGTATTGGAGGAAGGGCAAGTAGAAAGGCGAAAGTTATAACAAAGCTGAAAGCTCTGATTTTTAATTTCTAATTGCACGTCTAAAGACGTGCCCGGACTATAGCCTTTATTAACACCATGCGCTGGAAAAGCTTCAATCCGCTAAAATTCGTCCGCCTCTCGTCGCTGCATGAAAAGGCTGAAAGTAGTGCAACGACCGCTGCTGTTGCCAACCAGCTCTCACCTCATCTGGCGCTCGGCGGCAGGGGCGAGACGCTTGCTGCTGAGTTTCTTGAGACCAGAGGCTACCGTCTTGTCGCTTCCAACTTCACCTTGCCCGTCGGAAGAAATCTTCGCGGAGCAATAATAAATGCGGAGATTGATCTCATCGCCTATGAAGGGGCGCTCCTATGCTTCATCGAAGTCAAGACACGCCGCTCCGATTGGTTCGCAGCGCCCGAAGCGAATGTTGACCTGCGTAAGCAACGGCAGATTTCAAGAGCGGCTCGCGCCTACCGGCGCACGTTCGGCATAACAGGTGAGCCGTACCGCTACGACGTTGTAAGCGTCATTCTTCCTCCTGCGGAAGAGGGAGGCATTGAGCCTCAGCCCCGTATTACGTTGCTGCGAAACTTCTGGACTGACGCCAAATTCCGCAAGCGACGATGGACAGACCCGCCAGACGATTTCTGATTCATCGTATAAAGTTCAGGCGCGAAATGCGTAAAAAAAACACTCTCAAGTAGTGGTGCATTAAAGTGCTGCTGGTCTATAGAAGTCGCATCAGAAGTCGCATCTTTTATTAGCTCAAAAAGAGCGCTAATGCGCGATTACCCCACTGTCCATTCTCAGCCTTGCTTGACAACGAATAGCGAATCGGTAGAATAAAAAACTCTGCTGTAAGCGGGAGTAACTCAGTGGTAGAGTGCGACCTTGCCAAGGTCGAAGTCGCGGGTTCAAATCCCGTCTCCCGCTCCAAAGTTCCAGTGGAAAGGCGGAAGGCTGAAAGTACTGCTTTCTACCGCCGGATTTAACTTCATCCTTCATCCTTGCATTTCAGGCGGCGTAGCCAAGTGGTAAGGCAGAGGTCTGCAAAACCTTTATTCATCGGTTCGATTCCGATCGCCGCCTCCATAGACTCAATAGTTTACGGGCTGCCGAAAGGTTGCCCGTTTTCGTTTGTATCACTGTTGTATCACTACTTTTCGTAGCTCTGTCAGCTTTTTTAGATAACCTCATCTGCTATCTATGCTTAGGCTTACTCGGTAATCTGACGGGCAGATCAAGCTCATCGTCAATCAAAACGACAAACGCCAATAATTTCTTCTCAACTCAGCCTTTAACTAGCGTTGCAATAAAAGTTGCATCTCGGCAATTAGCACGGGCATATTCCACCCATGCCGCCCGTGAAGAACAAGGTGGTCTTAAAAAACCTCTACCACCTTACGGCTTTTCTTGCTATCATGCCCGCGCACACTATTCTTGTGCCGCTGTAATCCTCACGGTAGCCCAGAACTATTGTTTACTTGATAGCGTGCTTAGCCAAGCACGCTGGTAAGAATTGTTAGTACAATTTGGGTTATCGTATTTTCCGATGCTTGCGGCTCTTGCCCTGTATTAGCTGTTGTAGATTGAGCGGTTGCGCCATTCGGCATATCGCCTGTTACGCCGTTTTGCATTTCGCCAGCGTAGGCAGAGCAAGCTAGTAGGAGAATCAGCACAGAGGCTCGAATAGTTTTACTCATCTCTTTACACCTTTCGCTTTATGAGAGTTCATCAAAGTTGCCGCCGAACCTGCTTGGTTACGGCGGCGTTGTTGTGTATGCCGGAGAGTGGCATAGGCAAAGAAAGGCTATCCTCACATGACTTTAACAGATAAACACCTAAAGGAACTAGATAACCCTTCACTTACCACGAACGAACGCATCTTACTGCGTTGCCGCATCGCGGCTGACTTAATTCATGCAGGGCAATATGAAACCGCACGCGAGGCTTTAGGTAATCTATGGCAAGGCGTTGGACAAAGACCCGAAATTAAAAAGCTAAAGCCTGAGATAGCAGCCGAAGTTTTGCTTCAATGTGGCGCGCTCACGGGCTGGCTTGGCAGCGTGCGGAACGTTTTAGGCGCGCAGGAACAAGCTAAAGACCTACTCTTTGAGGCGCTCCGCAAGTTCCAATCTCAAAGCAGATATGAAAAGGTCTCTGAGGCTCAGTATGAACTCGGCATCTGCTACTGGCGTCTAGGCGCATATGACGAGGCTCGCTTAGTGCTGCGGGAAGCGCTGAAGCCTCTAACGGACGCTGATACAGAGCTAAAGGCTAAAATCTTAATTAGGCGCACGTTGGTTGAGATAAGTGAGAACAGATATTACGAGGGTCTGAGCATTCTCAAAGAGGCGGAGTCAGTCTTTGAAGCAGCGAGCGATGCACTCAAAGGAAGATGGCACGGTCAAAAAGGCTTAATCCTCAGAAGGCTTGCAACGGGCGAAGGACGAGCCGACTACATGGATAGGGCGATCATTGAATACATCGCAGCCATCTATCATTACGAGCAAGCGCATCACGAAAGGTACGTTGGCAATAACCTAAATAATCTCGCCTTCCTGCTTCACAAGCTCGGACGGTACAAGGAAGCACACGAACACTTAGACCATGCTCAGTTAATCTTTACCCTTCTTAAGGACACAGGAAACTTAGCACAGGTTGATGAGACGCGAGCGCGTGTACTTGTAGCTGAGAAGAAGTACAGAGAAGCAGAGCGTATCATCGCCAGCGTCATTAAGACCTTTGAGAAGGGCGGCGAGTTCGCTTTACTTGCAGATGCACTGACGCTTCAAGGTATTGTGTGGTCGAGGCTCGGAATCTACGAAAGTTCTATCAACACACTTCGGCATGCAGTGAGGGTAGCCCAAGACTCCGGCGCTCTCACCAATGCTGGGCTGGCTGCACTAACGCTGATTGAAGAACACGGGGCGAGGCGGTTGGCTGAAACGGAACTATGTGAGATATATCGCCGCGCCGATGATATGCTCAAAGACACACAGGATGCCGAAGATATAGCAAGGCTCAGAGCGTGCGCCCGCATAGTGATTAAGAGACTATCGGGTATGAGACTGCGCGACAGAAATTTTACACTGCATGGCGCGGTGTATGAATTAGAAGCAGGGTTCATCGAACGGGCTTTAGAGGAAAGCGGGGGAAGCGTGACGCGCGCCGCGAAGCTGCTTGGCTTGAGTCATCAAAGCCTCGGCCACTTGCTGAACACAAGGCATAAGCGACTCTTAGACAAGAGGACACCTGTAAAGAAACGGTTGCGAAGTATCATCAAGAAGCTTCAGTGAGATGTAACTTTCGGGAGCGCGAGAGGCCGCCGCGTGTTGACCTACTACGTCTTTCACGGCGGCCTTGCTTTTTTGAGCAGCCTTATACTTTTTTGGCAAAGCTTGGTGCGCTGCTTTCGCTGTAAAGCAGTTTTTCGAGTCGCGCCGTCGCCTGTTGCTGCATGGTCGGCAAAACGTGAGAGTAAGTATCAAGAGTGAGTACGATTGTTGAATGTCCCAGCTGTTCGCTGACTACCTTGAGAGCTATACCATGCTCAATTCCCATCTGGGCCAGCGCGACCCGCAAACTGTCGAAGCGCTACGACGGCTCGTTAATCTTTATCAGGATTGGAGCAAGCCTGAACAGGCAGAGCAGTACCGCTCTTTGCTCTGATCTTTACCCATAATGAAATGTGGTTACTAATGAGGAGAATGAAGTGGAGATTTGACTTGAATGCGAATGCCATTCTTTCTTCATCTGAAATATCTTCGCAAGAGGCGCTGTCTAGCGGTTGGATTAAATGCCTTGCTGGGTGCGTACATTTCCGGGATCGGTTTTAGCTTCCCTTTAACGGCTCAAGAGCGGTGGGTGTATAGCTCAATACAGTTGCCCTCAGCTTCACACATCTACTCATATTGACGGCACTCCTATCAGATTGACGATTGCGCCCTGTCTGAATGACCGTATCATTCATTAGGCCGAAAATCCGCTCGACGCCTATCTAATTGTAGCTCAACACATTGTCGCATCCTCACTAAATGGCACATCACTTGTATTGCAAAGCGCGCTCATCATTATGATGAGCGCGCTCTTTCCTACATAGTTATCGTCACCGACAAATGGCTCACTCCAGACGAAAGATGGAGGCGGCACGTGCTCACCAGCCTACGTTCCTGAAAGAAAGGAATACGGCAGTGGGAGTTCCCGAAGAGACACGGCTTTTGCCAGTTAATCAGAAAAAGTCTTTGTAAGGAGTTTAGCCAGATGCGGAAGCGATCCCCCCTAGTTCTACTACTAATCTATTCTCTTATCCTGCCCCTAGCAGGTATATCTTCCTACCGTGTGAAGGCACAGAATCCTCCTTCGCGCCCACTGCCCGGCAAGATGTCGGACGAGCTTCACGAACGGGTTCGCCGGACTCATCGAGGAAGCGGAGAGCGGGCGCATATCATTATCAATCTTTCTGATCCAAATGCTGCGCGACAGGCTCAAACAGTACTTGAGAATAACGGCGCACATGTAAGCCACCAGATGGATTCGCTCGGCCTGATGGCTGCTGACGTTCCCGTAGAAACGCTCGACGAGATTTCCACTCACACTGAGATTTCATGGCTCTCTTCAGACCAGGAAGTACGCTCACTTTCAACTACTCCAGACAACACTAGCCATATAGAGGTGACCACAGGCGCAAGCAAAGTTCTGCCCGCAGGCAACAACAGCATCGCCAATGGTGGAGCGGGTAACGGCATCGGCATAGCAATTCTCGATAGCGGAATCACGCCTTCTGATGCCGCTGAGTTTGCCGGATACCAAAATCAACAGAGCGGCGGCGTGCTCGGTCTTGGGCTTCTTTCGCAAGCATACCTTCAGTCTTTCAGTCGCATTAAGAAGCACATAGACTTCACTGGCGAGAACAGAACGGACGATGCTTACGGGCACGGAACACACACCGCAGGCATTGCGGCTGGCACAGGCCAATCCAGCGAAAACTACGCCGCTCAACATTCGGGTGCTCCGACGTATGGCGGCATTGCTACAGGCGCAAACCTTATTGATGTGCGTGTGCTTAACTCGCAGGGCATTGGCACTGTCTCAAACGTGATAGCTGGCATCAACTGGGTGATTACGAATAAGAGTACATATAACATTCGTGTAATGAATCTATCGCTGGGCACGCCCATCACGCAGAGCTACAAGACCGACCCTCTGTGTCAGGCTGTAGCTAAAGCAGTTGACGCCGGGATAGTGGTTGTAGTCGCAGCAGGCAACTGGGGCAAAGACTCAAGCGGGCAGACCATCTATGGCGGCATCCTTTCACCCGCCAATTCGCCGAAAGTTATTACGGTCGGCGCTACCAATACACAGCAGACGCCTCAACGTTCCGATGATGTAGTGACGACCTATAGCTCGCGTGGCCCAACGCTCGCTGATGGACTTGTTAAGCCAGACCTTGTAGCGCCGGGCAACATGACAGGAGCGGCACAAACGGCAGACTCTTCGCCTTCGCCAAGCTATTCTTACACTAATACCGGCGGAGGGGGTCTCATCGGTGGCCTTCTGGTCGGCAACACCAGCACGAACATACCGAAAGCTACAGGTACATACCAAATACTGAGCGGTACTTCTTTCGCTGCTCCTGCCGTCTCGGGCACGGCTGCTCTCATGCTCGAGGCTAACCCTTCGCTCACGCCTCAGATGGTTAA
>DATHJK010000272.1:0-6638 GCA_035316225.1 Pyrinomonadaceae bacterium | reverse complement strand
GGAGCAGATGGAGTCGCCTGACCAGTTCAAGGTTTCGGGTCGAGGTGAATTGCAGCTTGCAATCCTGATAGAGATGATGCGGCGCGAGGGCTACGAGCTTCAGGTCTCAAAACCTGAAGTCATCACGCGCAGCGAGCAGGGAAAAGTTCTTGAACCGATTGAGCAGGTCGTAGTTGATTGCCCGGACGAATTCATTGGTGTCGTGACCGAAGCGATGGGGCGGCGCAAAGGGCAGATGACGAAGATGGTCAATCACGGCACGGGGCGCGTTCGCATGGAGTTTGAGACTCCTTCGCGCGGCCTCATAGGTTTTCGCGGCGAGTTCCTGACAGAGACAAAGGGAACGGGGCTTCTCAACACTATATTCCTGCGCTGGGGTGAATGGCTGGGCGCGATGCGCGGGCGCTCCACAGGATCGCTCGTTGCAGACCGCCTCGGCGAGACGACGACCTACGCGCTTTTCAACTTGCAGGAGCGCGGCACGCTCTTCATTCGACCGGGAACGCGCGTCTATGAAGGGATGATAGTCGGCGAGAACGCGCGCTCGGTTGATCTGGACGTGAACGCAGTGAAGGAGAAGAAGCTGACGAACATGCGAGCCTCAAGTGCCGACGAAGCTATGCGTCTAGTGCCAGTTAAAGACCTTTCGCTCGAACAGGCGCTCGAATTCATAGCAGACGACGAACTGGTCGAAGTAACGCCGCAATCAATTCGATTGAGAAAGCGTGTCTTGCGCTCGAACGAGCGACCGAAGAAGAAAGAGTAGCAGGGGCAAAGGATAAATCTTCTGCCAGCGTTGAATCGGTAAACGCAACTCGAACTTTTATAAATCAGGAGCAGAGAGCTTGTCCTCTGCCCTTATCGGCTAATGCTGATAATCAAGATGCGAGTTCGTCAATTCACTTAACGGGCTGAAGACTTATCCCTGTTCCTGCAAATCATCATCTTCTTCTTCGTCATTCGGATCATAAATCTCGTATCCCGTCGCATCGTCGTAGTAATAACTTCCGCTCTCTTCCTGCTGTGAGGATTCCTCATCGGGCTGCGGCGATTCATCCTCTTTCGTTGTATTATCTCTGCGCTCGCTCATAGCGCGTCTCCATTCGGAATTGAAGTAGTGAAACTCAGTCTCAGCCGATTTTGTGCATAAATTTGTCGCGCACAGAATCATAAAATCATTTCAGAAAGAGTGGAAGTCATGTCGAAAACTTTCCGCACCTCTTCAATCATAGTTTTAGCGTTTCTGGTCTTCAGCCAACTCTCTTTCGCGCAAGGCACAGCGACGCTCACCGTGCGAGACATTATGGCAGAGCCTTCGATTGCGGGTATGCGACCGGAAGGCGAAAAGCTCTCGCCGGATGGCGAGTGGGTCGCGTATCTATGGAGCGCCACAGGGCGCGAGCCGCGAGACCTCTATCTGGTTTCGACGCGCGGCAACGAGCCAAAGATTCTTGTTCATGCTGTTGACACGCCGCAGGAGACTCGCCCTTCCGGAACGGAGACGCAAGACGAGGCGCGAACCACAGAGAGAAGGGAAGAGCGTGTGATGCAGCGAGACGCAGCGCAAACTGCGCGCGAGCAGAGCGTGAGCGGCATTGACTGGTCGCCGGATTCGCGACGCCTGCTCTTCTCGAAGACCAACGACCTTTACATCGTAAACCGCGACGGCACGGGCTTAAGACGCTTGACGCGAACTGCGGCGGCAGAAAGCGGCGCGCGATGGCTACAGGATTCGCACCGCATACTCTATCAATCGGGCGGAAATCTTTTCGTAGTTAACGTGGACGAGACCGCGCTCGTTCAACTCACGCGCGAAGGCGGCGCTGCTGCGGGTGGACGAAGCGAGGGGAGCGCTGCGGCTGCCAGCGGCATGGCCGTTTTCGGCTCGCAGGCTTCCGAAGACGGAGCGCGTGTAGCTTATGTCGTCTCCGACACTTCAAAACAGCGCGCGCTGTTTGTGCCGGACTACACGGGCGACTTCGTGACTGCGCCTACGGTGCGCAGAGGCTGGAGCGAGCAAAGGATTCAAGTGGTCAATAGCGACGGAAGCTCTGAGCGAGCAGTCATAGTAAAATTGCCTGCGGCGGAAGGCGCTTCCTACATACGCGGGTTCGACTGGACGCCGGACAGCGCATCTCTCATCATTGACCGCATTGACCGCGACACAAAGCGACGCCGGATTTTCGTTGCGAACGCTATGGACGGCACGGCCAAACTCATTCAGGAAGAGACAGACCCGAAGTGGGTGGCATCGCTCTCTCGCTTCATAGAGGTCTCGCCCAAAGGCGATCAGCTTTTCTTCACATCAGAACAGAGCGGCTTCAATCACATCTACCTTCTGCCGCTTAAATCTGTAAGCACGGGCGCGCAAGGCAACAGCCTTCCTGTGCCTGTGCCGGTCACTAGCGGCGCGTGGGAGGTCAGTTGGGCCAAGTGGATGCCGGGCGGCGAGCAGATCATCTACTCTTCTACGCAAACATCAACGGCTGAGCGCCACTTCTTCGTTTACGACACGCGCTCGAACAAGACAGAGCCTCTGCGCACAGCGCCGGGCATGAACACAGACCCGCAGCTTTCCCATGACGGGCGCATGCTCCTTTATCAACATTCGGAGTGGAACGCGCCGAACGATTTTTACTCGCTGCGCGTCTGCCCAGGCTGCCGCAACGTTCCCGCTCCGCAACGTCTGACCGACACAGTGCCCGCGCGATTCAAACAGATTCAGTGGACGCGACCGGAATTTCTTGAGTTCAAGGCGCAAGACGGAAAGATGGTGAAAGCTCGCGTTTATCTGCCGCCAAATTTCTCTAAGACCAGCAAGTACCCGGCTGTCGTCTTCGTTCACGGCGCTGGCTACCTTCAGAACATAATCAACGGCTGGAACAACTACTACCGCGAACTCATGTTCAATCACATATTGACCCAGCGCGGTTACGTTGTGCTTGATATTGATTACAGAGGCTCTGCGGGCTACGGGCGCGACTGGCGCACGGACGTTTACGATTTTCTGGGCGGGCTGGATTTTCAAGACCATCTGGACGGAATTGATTACATAGTGCAGAACTACTCGGTTGATCCCGCGCGCGTAGGAATGTACGGCGGAAGCTACGGCGGCTTCATGGCGGAGATGGCCGCCATGCGCGCGCCCGAACATATAGCCTGCGCCGCAGCGCTTCGTCCCGTCGCGGACTGGAGAAACTATTTCGCGTCGTCTCCGGTTTACACGACCGAGCGGCTGGGCTTTCCAGATCGAAACGCCGAAAGCT
Source organism: Pyrinomonadaceae bacterium (assembly GCA_035316225.1). GTDB lineage: Bacteria > Acidobacteriota > Blastocatellia > Pyrinomonadales > Pyrinomonadaceae > 3-1-20CM-3-53-8. The sequence continues at coordinate 3,372 of DATHJK010000272.1, read as the reverse complement.
ATCGCAGAAGCTCGCCCATCTCTTACGCGGATCAGTTGAAGCGACCGCTTCTAATACTGCACGGCATGGTTGATGACAACGTGCATTTTCAAGACACGGCTCAACTGGTTCAAAAACTGATTGAGCTTGGCAAGACCGAATATTTTGAAGTGATGTTCTACCCGCGCGAGAATCATACGTTCACGCGAGCGGAAAGCTGGACGGACGAATATGAAAGAATCCTGCGCTTCTTCGACGCTCATTTGCAGCCGTCGAACAGAAGATGAAAGGCGCGCTCATCTGTAGCCATGAGGTCTAGCTTCAAGCTTCCAAAACTTTACCCTGTAACGGACACGCGCCTGTCGGGTCTCTCGCACGCCGAGCAGGTCGAGCGATTGAGCGAGGGCGGCGCTACTCTCATTCAACTGCGCGAGAAATTTTCCTCGCCGAAAGATTTTTACACTGAGGCTAAAGAGGCTCTGCTGGTTGCGCGCACTCGCGGCGTGCGTCTTATCGTTAACGACCGAGTTGATATTGCGCTCGCCCTGCGTGCCGACGGCGTTCATCTTGGACAGACAGACCTTCCGCCCGCAGCCGCACGAAACATTCTGGGCGACGATGCTATCATTGGCTTCTCAACTCACAACATAGAACAGGCCAGGGAAGCCGCGCGAATGCCCGTTGACTACATAGCTATTGGCCCGATCTTCACCACAACTACGAAGGAGAAACATGACCCTGTAGTTGGCCTGGAAGGATTACTGAAAGTGCGTGCGGCGGTCGGCTCGATGCCACTGGTTGCGATAGGCGGCATCAGCCGCGAGACAGCCCACGCGGTGCTCGCAGCAGGGGCGAACTCGATTGCAGCCATAAGCCTCTTATTAAGAGAGCCTCATTCCATAGCCTGCGACGTGCGTGAGCTTCTATCCTCTCTTTAGTTCGACTTAAGCGGCTACACAGCCGCAACTTTTCTTCGTTATGTCAAACCGGCAGATCTTTTTAGCTCTAAACATATGAAACGTAAGGTATAACAAATTTTGCTTGCGTTTATCGGGATAATACGCGAGAATGCTTCAGGCGCTTCCTGTGAGTTGCAAGAAGCGCCTTTCCGCAATTTCGATTTTGTGGCCTCGCCTTCCGGCCCTTTCTCTTTCCGCCCGCTTCCCCTGTGATGGAGTTTCGCAACGCATGAGCTATTTCGACCTGCCGCCAATCATCGAGCGCATGCTGTTCGTCTCGGACAAGATCAGTGACCTGAATTTCAGTGTGGGCCAATTGCCACAGGTCGAGATCAACGGAAAGCTTACTCCTGTTCAGCCTCTGGGTTTGCAGAAGCTCACTCCGTTCCAGACCGAATTAATCGCCATGACGCTGATGCGCGGTCACCCCGACGCAGCCGAGCGGTTGGCCCACACGGGCACGGCTGACCTCTCCTACAGTCTTCCTTCGCGCGCACGCTTTCGCGTCAACATCTTTCAGCAGCGCAACACCTACTCCATAGTCATGCGCGTGATTCCGACAGACATGCCCACGATTAAAATTCTGGGTCTGCCGCCGCAGATGGCGGAGGCTGCGGAACTGCGAAACGGCATAGTCCTGCTGACAGGCCCTACAGGCTCTGGCAAATCTTCAACGCTCGCTGCCATCATTGACCTTATCAACGAGACGAAGCACTACCACATCGTCACCATTGAAGACCCCATAGAGTTCATACACCAGCACAAGAATTCAACTATCAACCAGCGCGAAGTAGGCTCTGATACGAAAGATTTTCCCTCGGCTCTGCGCGCGGCGTTGCGACAGGCTCCGAAGGTTATACTTATAGGCGAGATGCGCGACTACGAGACGACTGAAATCGCGCTCGAAGCCGCCGAGACAGGACATCTGGTTTTCTCCACGCTGCATACGATTGACGCCTCGAAAACGGTTGACCGCATCATTGGGCTTTATCCGAAGAACGAAGAGGCTGTGATACGCACACGCCTTGCTCAGACCTTCCGCTACATCATCTCGCAGCGCCTTATACCGCGCGCGGACGGGCGCGGGCGCGTCGCCGCCGTGGAGATTCTCAAATCAACGCCGCGAACGCGCGAGTACATAGAGGATGGCGAGTTGGAGGAGGGCAAGACCCTGCTCGACGCCATGCGCGACGGGAAGTTTGAAGGCATGCAGGACTTCGATAGCGTGATACGCGAGATGATAGAGAAAAAGGTCGTTACGATAGAAGATGGCTTAGCCTTCGCCACAAATCAGAACAACTTGCTGCTCAAGCTCAAGGGACTTTCGTCATCAGAGGATTTCATACGCGCCGAGACGGCAGCCGCAGGCGCGCCTCATGAGACGTTGCCCGAAGTAGAATCCATGCTGAGTATGATTGATTAACAGTCTAAGAGTCTGGAGTCTGAAGTCTAGAGTCAAAAACAGCTTTCGGCTTTTGACATCGGACTTCAGACTCCCAGACTCCAGACTCCAGACTTAATCCTATGCTTCTTGTTTGTTCCACATGTACCACGCGATTGCAGCTAGACGACGCTAAGATTCCGTCGCGTCCCTTTACTGTGCGCTGCCCTAAGTGCCAGACGATCATCAACGGGCAGCCGCAGGCAGCCGCATCCGGCGATCAGAGCGCGTTGGACGTGGGCGATTCGTCCTCGCTCTTGCAGCAGCAATTCAAACAGCCTACGCCCGCCAGAGCATACAGGCCGGATGGCGGCGTGGAGGAGAAAATTTCGCCTTTCGGGGCAGACAACCCGGCAGCGCATCAGGGCGAGCTTTTGCAGGTGCTGGCAGCGCTTCTTCAGCGCGGCGCGACCACGGCAGAACCTGTGCGTAGCGAAGCAAGGCTCTCCTGGGAGCGACGCCGCTTGCTGATTTGCGTGACGCCTGCGCGACGCGAAGCGGTTGCGAAAGTTCTTGCCGACAGCGAGTACGATGTGTTCATTGCTGAAGATATTGCGCAGGCGATTGAGAGTTTGCGCCATGAGCGCATGGACATAGTGCTTCTCGACCCGGAATTCGACTCGGCAGAGCAGGGCGCGGCCTTCGTCGTGCGGGAGGTCAACCTGCTACGACCCGCAGAGCGCCGCCGCCTCTTCTTCATGCAGTTCTCGGCGGCAGCGCGCACGCTGGACATGCATCAAGCCTTCCTTCACAACTTCAACCTCGTGGTTAATACAGGCGACATCGAGAATCTACCGCACGCGCTCGAACGCTCCCTTCGCGATTACAACGACCTTTACCGCGACTTCAACAGGGCGATGAACGTAGCAGACCTTTGAAGCGCCGCTAACAGTTTGTGTTGACGCTTGCCGGACGTGGCCTGTAATCTTGTTGCTCGCGTCCGGCAAAATTTTTCTCCAAACGTTTTGGTCATGGCACAGGCTGAGGTGACAA
>DATHJK010000271.1:0-9499 GCA_035316225.1 Pyrinomonadaceae bacterium | reverse complement strand
AAGAGTTGGGCGGCGAAATTGAAGTGGAGAGTGTGACGGGTAAGGGGACGACTTTCGGGATTGTTCTGCCGTTGGACGAAAGGGCGGATGGTTGACGAAACCAGTGTTTCGGGCATCTAATCGAGCGCCGTCCGTTTTGAGACGGACGCTTGCAAGGTAAAAGCATGAAGCCAAATCGGATTCTAAAACTGAATGGATGCCTGGCTGCGCTCTTAACATTCGCGCTCGTTTTATGTTCCACCTTACAGAGCACAGCGCAGCAGTCAGCCTCGAACTCAAATTCAAATTCAAATTCAAACTCGAACACGCGCACTTATCCGAGCGAGCTTCGTGGTTATAAACTTGAGCGCGCGAAGATTAAGATAAGACACGAAGAGAATTCGCGGGCGCAGGCTGCCGAGCAGTCGGACGCGATGGCAGACCAGGATGCGTTAATAGAATTTGGCGAGCCGCGACTTTCGGGGCTGTCGCCGCTTGGAATCACACTGGAAGTTCCTGTGAAAATCGCAGCCGTCAAACAGGGCGGCACAGTTGACTTCCTTACTTTTGAGGACATGGTTGTCAACGGCACGCCTGTGACCGTAGAAGATTACATGCACTCGTTCGATCTGCCGAACAAGAAGCCTCTGGCTCTGCCTGAACCGATAAAACTCTACATCAGCACGACGCGCGCATTGACCGCAGCCATCGGCGAATGGAACGACTCGCAAGCGACATGGCCTGTAACCGGGCGCGTCTACGTCTTCGGTCGCTTCAAAAAATTTATCCTGAAATTCAAGCGCGTAGTTCCCGTCGAACTCAATCTCTCGCTGCCGAATCCGCTCAGGAGCAGAACACAGAGTTGAGACGCGGTGAACGCAAAGCTTTTGGCGTTGGTTGAGGAAACTTGAGGAGAATGCTGATGGGCGGTCGAGTTGAATGACTTGTTTCACCGCTCCCTAAATCTTTTGATAAGGAACATCTATACTCGCAAGCATCGGAAAATGCTTCTTATTCAACGTGACTAACTCTGCCTGGCGAATTTCAGCAGTAGCAGCAATGAGGGCATCCGCCAATCCTGTGTTATGGCTCTTTCCGTAGTCCCTGCGATATAGACCTCCTTTGATAGCAATCTCTCTATCAACAGCAACTATCTCAAATGCGCGAATGAATTCATCCAGAGCTGTTCGCTCTGCTCCTTCACGGACACCAGCATGAAGCTCCGCGACTGTTACGGCAGAAATCAAAAGCGACTCAGTAAGGCTCTCAAGATATGAAACGGCCTCCGCTTGCCCACGCAGATAGTCAATCAGCACATCTGTATCTATTAACAAACGCTCGGCCATATGTATAGGTTATAGTAATTAAACTCTGTTCCATTCGCGGCGGAGGTCTTCGAGCGCGGATAAATCCTGACGATCTTTCCAGATACCCATAGCCTTTTGCATTAAGGGGCGACGATCCTCCTTCTTAAACTCCACAATAAGATGATCTATCGCTTCACGAACCAACTCGGCTTGCGACTTACCAGTCTGCCGAGAAATTTCGTCAAGCGCATCACGTTCCTGCTCAGTTAAATTGATCTCAGTTTCAAACATATAAAGCCCCGAATATTAATAATGTATACGCTAGTAAGTCTCTAATCAAGGCTTTTCGGTTTTCGCTTGTGCCAGTCTGTTGCCTGCTGGTATCGGTCTGCGATATCGATCAAAAGAGCTTCGCTCCACGCAGGGCCGACGAATTGAATGCCGGTCGGGAGGTTGTTTTGTCCGAAGCCGTTGGGTATGGAGATGGCCGGGACGCCCACGACGTTGCTTGCGCCTATGGGCGATGAAGCTGCGATGTTAGGGTAAGCCTGATCGAAAGTTTTGTTGATGGGGTATGAGACTGTTGAGCGCGACGGGGCTGTGAGCAGATCGTGCTTGGTGAAAAACTCTGCCCACGCTTTTCGCATGGGAGCGCGCAGGCGCATCGCGTGAAGATAATCAACGGCGGTCACCAGCATCGCGGAAAATCCGCCCAAACGTCCCGAAGGCGAAGCAAGCTCTTTAACTTTCCCCGATTCGATAAGATCACGAAACGCCGCCGCGCCTTCCGCTTTAACGATTGTTCCGACCGCCGCGCCGTAAGGAAAATCAGGCAGCGTCACGTCCATCTCGACTGTGGCGAAGCCCTTGAGTACTTCCAGCGATTTTAGAAAATTGTCGCGCACTTCCGGTTGCGCCTTCTCGTAAGAATCTTTCAGCACGGCTATGCGCAACTGAGTTCTCTTCGCTGCTTTCTTCCTGCCCGCAGGGTTGTCGCGCGAAGTCGGGTCTAGCGGGTCGTGCCCTGCGATTGCGTCGAACACCAGACCGCAATCGCGCGCAGAGCGGCACATTGGCCCAAGCTTATCGAGCGTCCAGCACAGTGCCATAGCGCCGTGACGCGAAACTGCGCCGTAGGTCGGGCGCAAGCCTGAGATTCCGCAGAACGATGCCGGCGTGACGATAGAGCCTGAAGTCTCCGAGCCTATACTGAAATTGACCAGAGCGGCGGCTGTAGCAGCGCCCGGCCCTGAAGATGATCCGCCGCTCCAGAAATCCGTGTTCCAGGGCGTCTTGCACGCGCCCGTCCAACTGGCATGCGCCTCGTTGTAGCCCATGCCTCCGGCCAATTCAATCATAGCGAGCTTCGCAACGAGAATCGCGCCCGCATCGCGCAATCTCTGAATGATGGTTGCGTCAATGTCGAATTGCTGCTCTCTATACGGCGTCGCTCCCCATGTGGTCTTCGCGTTCTTCGTGGCGAGCAAATCTTTCGCGCCGTAAGGAATACCGTGCAGCGGCCCGCGATAGTGGCCTCTGTGAATCTCAGCTTCAGCCGCTCGCGCTTCCATCATGGCGGAATCCGTCATCAAAGCCGCCACAGCGCCCAGCCTTGGCCCAAACTTTTCCAGTCTGTCCAGATAACTCTCCGTCAACTCGACGGGCGAGATGTGCCTGGCGCGAATCTGTTTCGATAAGTCTGTGATTGATGAGTAGAGAATGTCGTCAGATAACATAAGCAAAGGGTAGAAGGGTAAAAGGGGAAGAGGAAAAAAGATGAAGAGCTAAGGAACACGCACGCTTTCCTTTTACTCTTTTCACCTCTCACCCCGAAAGTTTTTAAGCGCTGAAAACGAAGTCCGGCTCGTCGCCGTTCTGCAACTTGAAAGTACGCAGGCGGTCTGCGACTCGCACGTTACCTTCCAAATCTTTTTTAACTTGCTCCAGTTCTTCAGCCGAAAGATGTTCGCCGAATCGCGCGCGCGCGACCTGTGTGTAAGCCTCTGCGGTCGGCGAAGGTGTCTGGGGCGAAGGGCTGGGCTGCGGGTTGGGCGGCGTCCTCGTTTCGGGCGCGCGCGGTGAAGGCTGTGGTGTCTGCGCCTGCGCAAGCGTTGCGACGACAGGCGCGGCCAGAAGCGTCGTCGCCATAGTCTTTGCAAACTCGCGCCTGGATTTTCTCAAAGAATCGTTACTCAGCTTTTTATTCATATTCGTCACCTGAGAATTTTCGCGCACACTTTACGACCGAGCCAGAAGAAAAGCAAAGCGTTTTGTCGAAAGTTTTCGTGATTAACCCGGACTCCCGTACTTCAACATCACCACTTTAGCCTTGCGCCACCTGTAAACGGTCACGATGAACATTTTGTTGTACTCGGTCTCGGCTATCTCAGGAATACTTCCGCCGTGCAATGCTCCTATGATAAGTGGAATCTTGTTGCTGTGGCTGGCTATCAGGACGGTCTCGCCCGCATGTTGAGAAAGTATCTGGCTGGCGAGTCCTCGCGCGTCGTCTGCGTTAACGACCGTCACAGGCAAGCCCAGATGTTGAGCAATCGGTTGCACTGTCTGCTGAGTGCGCGCGAATTGCGAAGCGTAAACCGCTTTCACCCCCGCATCGCCCAGCAAGTTAATAATGAGTTGCGCGCGAGCCTGACCTTCCGGGCTTAAGCCGGGATTGTCTGGCGGAGTTGCGCTCTTCTCTGCGTGGCGAATGATGATAACGGTCGTCACGGGCGAGAAGAAATATAGATAGCTGAAGATGACGAGCGGAACAAGGATTACAAGAGAAGCCAGGCCGATTGCCCACGCCTTCTTCGGAACACTGGAGTTTGCCATTCTATGATTTCCGGCTTCGTGATGTGCGAGCTTTTCGGGATTATAACCTGAATCGCAGAGATAGCGTGCGCGAAAAAGTATGCGACCGCGCCGCCTTGCTTTAAGGGATGCAAACGGTTGCGGAAGGTGATAGGCTATTGAGTTAAGAAATCATCAAATTAAGAGACGAAGCCCCACCTGAAATTCAACATATTCAAAGATGGGCGCAACGTCTTTCAGCTTTCGAGGTGATAATCACGTGAGCAGCCGCCAGACCAACGCAGACCTATCGGAGATCATCGCCGAAGATTTCGGCGCGAACGCCACATACGTCGAAGGATTATTGAGTCGCTTTCGCAGCGACCCCACGCTCGTTGACGAATCGTGGCGCACATACTTTGAAGAGCTTCTTGGCGAAGAGACGCCAGCGCAAGCCTCTACCGATGGTTCGGGTAACGGTCGAGCAGCGACCGCGCAGGCGAGCGGCGGCGACCATGCGTCAACAGTTCAATCTGCAACCACCACGCAAGCGCAGGCCGCGACACAACCACCAGCACCCGCAGCGCAAACGGGGGCTGCCGCTCCCGCTACGAAACAGCAACCAGCGCCTGTTCAAAAGTCTCAGAGCGCTCAACCACAGGGCGAAGTGATTCCGATTCGAGGCGGCGCGCTCAAGATAGTAGAGAACATGGAGGCGAGCCTTTCCGTTCCTACGGCAACATCGCAACGGCGCATTCCCGTAAAAGTTCTGGACGAAAATCGCAGCATCATCAACAAGCATCTTCAGGAGAATAATCGTCGCAAAGCCTCCTACACACATTTTATCGCGTGGGCTATTCTCAAGGCGCTTGAAGAGTTCCCGCAACTCAATGACGGCTTCAAGATGGTTGACGCCGCGCCTGCGCGCATTAGACGCAAAGAGGTCAATCTGGGTCTGGCGATTGACCTTGCGAAAAAAGATGGCTCGCGTACGCTGCTTGTCCCGAACATCAAGAATGCGAACGCGCTTGGCTTCTCCGATTTTCTTAACGCATACGACGATGTTGTGAAGCGCGCGCGCGAAGGCAAGCTTCAGGTTTCGGATTTTCAAGGCACGACCGTTTCGCTGACTAACCCCGGCACAATCGGCACGGTCGCTTCCATGCCACGCTTGATGGCAGGTCAATCTTTAATCATTGCTACGGGCGCTATAGAGCATCCGGCGGAGTATCAGGCCATGTCGCCCGAAGCTCTTTCGCAGCTTGGCATCAGCAAAGCCATCACCATCAGTTCTACTTACGACCACCGCATCATTCAGGGCGCGGAGTCGGGCGCGTTTCTGGCGCGTCTTCACGAACTGCTCGTAGGCCAGCACAATTTTTATAACGAGATGTTTGCGGCACTGGGGATTCTCTATCCGCCCATGCGATGGTCTATTGACCGCAACCCGTTTCTCCTGGGCGACGATAGCAAGCGCGAGCAGGTGAAGAAGCAGGCGAGCGTCGTCGAGTTGATTAACGCCTATCGCGTTCGCGGCCATCTCATCGCAGACATTGATCCCCTCCACGCCATGCCGCTGCTTCAACACACGGAACTGGACATGGAGACTTACGGTTTGACCATCTGGGATTTAGACCGCGAGTTTTTCACCAGCGGTCTGGGCGGAGTCGAGACAGCGACCTTGCGCGACATTCTGGACATACTTCGCCGCGCCTACTGCGGCAAGGTTGGAACTGAATATCGCCACATTCAAAGTAAAGAGCAGAAGGTCTGGATACGCGAGCAGATTCGCCGCCAGTTCGTCAGCCCCGAACCGATTCCCTCGGAGGTGAAGAAGCAGCTTCTCTCCAAGCTGATAGCGGCGGAACAGTTCGAGCGTTTCCTTCATACAAAATACCTGGGTCAGAAGCGTTTCTCCATAGAAGGTATGGAGACGATCATTCCCGTTCTGGATCAATTGATTGAAGGGGCTGCGGCGCGCGGCGTCGAAGACATCGCAATCGGCATGGCTCATCGCGGGCGATTGAACGTGCTGGCAAATGTGATTGGAAATATCAGCGAAAGAATTTTCACTGCGTTTGAGGGAACGGCGCATCCGAGTTTTCCTGCCGACGAAGGCGATGTGAAATATCATCAGGGCGCGAAGGGCGAGCGTGAGACCGCTGCTGGCCGCACTGTGAAATTAACTGTCTCGCCGAATCCGAGCCATCTTGAAGCGGTTGATCCTGTCGTAGAGGGAATGGTGCGCGCCAAGCAGGATGCTATGGACACGCCGCGCGAAGCTTCGATTGATCGCGCTCTGCCTGTCTTATTGCATGGTGATGCCGCGTTCGCAGGGCAGGGTATAGTGATGGAGACGTTGCAACTCGCAGGTCTTCGCGGCTACAGCACGGGCGGGACGATTCACATCATCATCAACAACCAGATTGGATTCACGACCTCGCCCGAAGAGGGGCGCTCTTCCATCTACTCTACGGACGTTGCGCGCACCACACAGCTTCCAATCTTCCACATCAACGGCGACGACCCCGAAGCGGCTTACCGCGCGCTCCAGATAGCGCTCGAATATCGTCAGGAATTCAACAAGGACGTTGTGCTCGATGTCGTGGGCTTTCGTCGTCTGGGCCACAACGAGGGCGACGAGCCAAGCTACACGCAGCCACTTATGTACGCGCGCGTGAAAGCTCACCCCGGTGTTCGTACAGTCTACGCGCAGAAGTTGATTACGGAAGGCGTCGTGACGGAAGAGGAAGTCACCCGGATGATTGCCGAGCAGGTGCAGCATTACGAGGACGCGCTGGCACATGCTAAAGAGATAGTCTCAAGACAGAAGAAAGTTGTAGAGTTGCCGCCGCAGAGAGAAGAGGAGGACGGCTCCACTGTAATAGAAACGGGCGTAAGCGCAGAAGAGATTCGGGAGATTTCTCAAAAAATTTCCGTAGTGCCCGAAGGATTCCACGTCAACCCGAAGATGGTGGGCCAACTCGCTCGCCGCGCGAAGATGGGCGAAGGCGGCGCGCCGATGGACTGGGCTTTCGCAGAGGCTATGGCTTTCGGCTCTGTCGTTCTTGAAGGCGGGCGCGTTCGCTTGAGCGGCCAGGATTCCGGGCGCGGCACGTTCAGCCAGCGCCACGCCGTTATGTACGACACGCAGACCGGCAAATCATGGACGCCGCTATCTGAGCTTCGCAGCGAAAGAGAGGAACACGCCGTCTTTGAAGTCTACGATAGCTCGCTATCGGAAGAGGGCGTGCTTGGGTTCGAGTACGGTTACACAGTCATAGCGCAGGATGCTCTTGTGCTGTGGGAAGCGCAGTTCGGAGATTTCGGCAACGGCGCGCAGACAATTATTGACCAGTACATCGCGGCGAGCGAAGACAAATGGCAGCAGCGCTCGCGCCTCAGTATGCTTCTGCCGCATGGCTACGAAGGGCAGGGGCCGGAGCATTCCAGCGCGCGGCTCGAACGCTATTTGCAGCTTTGCGCCGAGAACAATCTGCAAGTCTGCTACCCTACGACGCCCGCTCAATATTTTCATCTGCTTCGCAGACAGGTGAAGCAGGAGACCATGCGCCCGCTCGTCGTGATGACGCCGAAAAGCTTGTTGCGTCTGCCAGCGGCCACTTCATCGCTTGACCGGTTGACTGGCGGCGGATTCCAACCAGTGATTGACGATGAAGAGGTTCGGAACAGAGATGCTGTGCGCCGCATAGTTCTGTGCAGCGGCAAAATCTTCTACGACCTCAACGTCGCGCGCAAGAAGAGCGGCGACGAGAAGGTTGCGATCATACGGCTCGAACAGTTCTATCCTTTTCCGGCGCTCGGTTTGCGCGAGATTTTCTCGTCCCTGCCGAACGCCACGCAACTCGTCTGGGCGCAGGAAGAGCCGCAGAACATGGGCGGCTGGACGTTCGTCCAACCACGTCTGATGAATCTATTGCCGAAATGCGAGCGACCCTATTACGTAGGCCGCGCCCCGTCTGCAAGCCCAGCGACAGGTTCCTACACCATTCACGAGCTTGAGCAACGCCGCATAGTTGACCACGCGCTCACAGCAGAAAACGCCGCGTTCATCTCAAACGCAAGCACAGATGTGAACGCAGGACAACCGACAGATTAAGGATGAGGGATGAAGGATGAGGGATGAATAAGAGGTTGAGCCAATTGCGTGCTGACGCATTCACTCCTTCTTATTCATCCCTTCGCCCTCATCCCTCATCCCTAAGGAGAAGCCCTCATGCCAAAAATCACAGTAGGCCCGGTCATAGGCAAAGTCACAGACAGCACGGCCAGAGTGTTAGCGGAAGCGGACGACTACTCGCAAGTGACGTGCGAGTTGAGAGACAGTGGCGGGCACAGTCTTCAGCAGACGAAAAACTTGCGGCGTAATCGCCCTTCCATCTTCTCCTTTGAAAATCTTCTGCCCGAAACCGATTACACAGTCGCCTTCCACGGCGCGGACTGTGATTTGGAGGGACGCTTCAGAACTTTTTCCGCAAACCCTTCGACGATGAACCTTCTGGCGCTGAGTTGCAACCGAACTATCAAGCGCGGGACTACAGACCTGTGGGCCGACCTGAATCAAAGGTTCGTCTCTGCGGGCGAGTCCGACATGATTCTTCACATAGGCGATCAAATCTACGCGGACTCGGCATTCGACACGGCTCTTCACAAACTTCAAACGGAAGGCATCCCGCGCGGCGATCAAGCGCAGGAGGAGGAGATTCTTGAACTCTACCGCGAACGCCATCGCGTCGCGTGGAACGATCCTTCTACTCGCAAGGTGCTGGCGAGCGTGCCCAACTTGATGATTCTGGACGATCACGAAATCCGCGACGATTGGGGCAGCGGCAAATCGGACTCTGACCCGAACTCGAACGAATATTACATAGGCAAGCTGGGGCGGCGCGCTTACCGCGAATATCAAAGACAACTCTGGGACGACTTCGACACCGACCAAGACCCTGCTAGCGGTATAGAGCATCATTTTCACACCTGGGGCGATGTGGGCGTAATGTTTCTGGATCAGAGAGGCGGAAGAACTTTCGGCTTCCACCCTTCAAAACCTTACCTGAGCCAGCCGCAGTGGGACGATATACACGCGGCGCTGGGCGCTGGCGGAATCTTCGACCGCGTTCGCGCTCTGCTGGTCATCACTTCAGTCCCACTGGTATATCTAACCAGCAAGGTCGGCGAGCTTGCCCACATTGCGCTGAACGATTTTAGAGATCACTGGTCTTACGGCACGCATCGCCCCGAACAACTTGAGATAATTAAGGCTCTGCAAGAATGGAAAGAGATAGGAATCGGCAGGAGGGAACTGCTTATACTGGGCGGCGACGTTCACGTGGGCGGCTACAGCCATATCAAGTTTCAGGGCAATACGCTTTACGACCAGATCATCACCAGTCCCATCACGA
>DATHJK010000270.1:0-4962 GCA_035316225.1 Pyrinomonadaceae bacterium | reverse complement strand
GCGGACATCACGCGCACCTATCCTGCGAGCGGAAAGTTCACAGAGCGCCAGCGCCAGATTTATCAACTCGTGCTGGATACTCAAGCGGGCGCTGCTGCTTACTACAAGCCCGGCATGAGATTGCACGACCTGCACCAGTTCGCAGTAGATTTCCTGCGCAAAAGCCCGCTGCGCGCGCGCGATACTGACGGGCGCGAGTACACGATGGATCACTTCTTCATACACGCGCTCGGCCATTACCTCGGCATGGACGTACATGACACGGGCAATTCATCAAAGCCTCTGCAACCCGGCGAAGTCTTCACCATAGAACCCGGCGTGTATCTCCAGTCGGAACGTCTGGGCGTGCGCATAGAGGACGATTATCTCGTCATGCCCGACGGCACGCTGCGCAAACTCTCCGCGAACATTCCTTCAGCACCTGACGAGATTGAAAGATTATTGAGAAGATAGGATGAAGGGATAAGGGATGAGGGCGGAGGGATGAAGGATGAGGGATGAATAAGAATGAGTAATGGTGTCAACGCGCAATTGGCTCAACCCTTTTCATCCCTCATCCCTCATCCCTCATCCCTTCTTTCATGCCTTGCTTTTCCTTCTCTAGTCCACTAATATCCCTCGCGTTCCACAGGACAGTTCTTCCGAAATTTCATTAGAGTAATTTCACGCTCTCGAAAAAGACAGACTATGACGTGCTTCGCCACACGCGCGTGCATAGCTGTACACGAAAAACTTTTAACCCGACGAGGAAAAACATGCTGAGAAAACCACTCCTCAAGATTATGAAACTGTTTGCGCTCGCCGCCTGTTCAATTCTGATGGCCGCGAGCGTTTTCGCTCAATCGCAGGCGACCACGGGCGACATAGAAGGCCGCGTTCTTGACCCGAACGGCGCAGCCGTGCCGAATGCTACAGTGACTGCGCTGAATCAAGCGACGGGGTTGGAGCGAACCGTCACAGCCGATGGCGAGGGTAACTACCGGTTGATACTTCTTCCGCCGGGCGCTTACACCGTGCGCGCAACCTCGCAGGGCTTCGCTCAGACGGAATTACGAGACGTTCAGGTGACCGTAGGCGGCAACACGCCGCTGGAAGTTAAGCTCTCTGTAAGCGGCACTAGCGAGTCTGTGACAGTGACGGGCGAAGCCCCGGTCGTAGAAACTTCGCGCACCTCTGTTTCCACAACCATAGGCGAGCGCGCTATTCAGAATCTTCCTGTCAACGGTCGCAACTATCTGGATTTTGCAACGCTCACGCCGGGCGTCATACGCGACCCCACGCGACAGGGCGACCTGGCGGTCGGCGGCCAGAAGGGAACGCTCAACAATCTTCAGGTTGACGGCGTTGACAACAACAACACTTTCTTCGGGCAAGCGTTCGGTCGAACGGGCGTGCGTCCTCCGTATCAGTTTTCGGAAGAGTCTGTGCAGGAGTTTCAAGTTAACCAGAACGGTTTCTCCGCAGAGTTCGGTCGAGCGGGCGGCGCTGTCATCAACGTCGTCACAAAATCCGGCACGAACGATTTCCACGGCGGCGTGTTTGAATATTTCAGGGACGAATCGCTGAACGCCAACCCGCCCGCGACCATAAATTCCGAAGCGACTCGCGGCTTGCCGAACAAGCGAACGCCGCAGCAGATAAATCAGTTCGGCGGACGCCTCGGTGGGCCAATCGTCCGAAATCGCGCATTCTTCTTCTTCACCTACGACGGCCAGCGCCAGAATCTGACGAACCCCATTGATGCGCCGAACATCGCAAGCGCGCCCGCAGCCGTGCAAGCCATACTCATCCCCAAGTTAGCTACCTATCCTATCGGGCGCGATCAGGACGTGTTCATGGTGAAGGGAGACATTCACGTTAATAACAGCAACCTGCTCTCGCTGCGCTTCAACCGCCAGAATTTCACGGGTGCCAATAACGAGAGCACGGGCGCGCAGAGCGTGGAGGAGCACACGGGCAACAGCCTTGCCAGGACGACTACGTTTTCGGGAACGCTGGCAACAACGCTCTCGCAGAGATTGGTGAACGAGTTTCGTTTCCAGGTAGCGCGTGACGCAGAACCCGGCCAGGCCAACTCAGACCAACCGGAAGCGCGCATAGGCACTGTCGTCACAGGCACGACCGGAACGTTCCTCAACATTGGCCGCAACAATTTCAGCCCGCGCGAGACGACCATACGTCGCTGGCAGGTTATTGACAACATTCTCTACGTCACAGGCCGTCACAACATCAAGACCGGGTTCGATTTCAACTTCGACCGCATACTGAATTTCTTCCCCGGCTTCTTCAGCGGCCAGTACACCTTCAACAACTACACGGACTTTCGTAACAACACGCCGTCGGGCTTCCAGCAGGCTTTCGCGGGCAACGGCACGACGGGCGCAACGACGCACCCGGACATCAGCGATTACGCTTTTTACGTTCAGGACGACTGGCGCGTGAACCCGCGATTGACGATTAATGCAGGCGTGCGCTATGACCTTGAGACTCTGGCGAAACCGCAAGTACACAACCCGGACGCGCAGTTGGCCGCAGCAGGATTAGACACGAGCACTGGCCCATCGGACACGAACAACTGGGCACCGCGCATTGGTTTCAGCTACGCCTTCGATGATCGCTCGGTCTTGCGCGGTGGCTACGGAGTCTTCTACGGGCGCACGACCGGCATCATGCTGGGCACGGCGCACTCGCAGAACGGCATCAACGTAACAAACATCAGCCTGAATGCTGCACAGCTAGCGGTGCTCGGCCTTACTTACCCGAACGTACTGACAGCCCCTCCGACGGTCGGCGCGACACCGATTAACCTGCTGCTCTTCGTGAACGATTACGCGCAGCCCTACGTGCAGCAGGCCAGACTGGGTTATGAGCGAGAGGTATTCTCTAACACCAGCCTCTCTATAACCTACATGTTCTATCGCGGCACGCATCTCTCGCGGACGCGCGATGTTAACCTGCCCGCGCCTACGCTTGTGACATTCACAGACCCAACGAACGCGCAGACGTTCCAGGTCGAGCGCTTCGGCGCAAGACCCTTAACCCACTTCGCTCGCATTGATCTCTTCGAGAGCACTGGCGATTCACGCTATCACGCATTGGCTTTCCAGCTACAACGCCGCTTCCACAAGGGTTGGCAGTTTCTTGCCACCTACACCTTCTCGCATGCGAGGGACAATAAGCCAGACCAGACGGCTGTAGTCCCCGGTAATGCGGGCGACGATGTGAAGGTGGTCTTCAACCAGCTCAACATAAGCGAAGACTGGGGGATTTCCGATCTGGACATCCCGCATCGCTTCGTCTTCAGTTCTGTGCGCGAGTTCGGCACATTCACAAAGTCGAAGAACAGTTTTCTGCGCATGCTCCTGAGCAACTACACATTCTCAAGCATCACGCAGATCAACTCCGGCGTGCCCTATTCTGCTATGGTCGGCGCTGATTTGAACAACGACGGGAATCGCTTCAACGACCGCGCGCCCGGACTGGCTAGAAACGGTTTCCGCGCGCGCGCCTTATGGCAGAGCGACATGCGCATCACGCGCACTATAAATTTTGGCGAGAGGATGCGCCTGCGCCTCATCGCCGAAGGGTTCAATTTGACGAACAGAACGAACGTACTCGCGCCCAACCTCAACATCTATTCGGGATTCACTGCGGGCAACGTCTTCACCATCCCGACCGGCACACTGAGGTTCGGCCTGCCGCGCGTCTTCTTCCCGTCGAGGGAGTTTCAATTGGCAGTCAAGTTTGATTTCTAAAACTCGAAGTGAGTTAAATGGAAAGAGCGGCGGATTGTGTCATGCAATTCGCCGCTCTTTTGATGTGTGGAAAGATTAACCGCAAAGAACGCAAAGGGAAGACGCAAAGGAACGCAAGCGTCCTCTGCGAATGCCTTTGCGCCCTTTGCGGTTAATCTTTTCGTCCTCATTCGGGAACGAAATCCAACATGATTGCATCGTGATCAGAGAGCGGGCCATCGTCGTCGCGCATGTTGCCGATAACTCTGGGCGCTTCTGCCGAAATCGCCCGCAAGCCTTTGCCTGCGAACCAATCAAGTTTCAGAGAGCATCGCCCGCCGTTCTCTTTGAGCGCCCAGTTGATGAACCAGAAGCACCAGTTCGGAATCCAGTCGCGCATGTTCGTGTTGACCGAGAGGTCTTCTACGCTGTAATGCAGCGTGCCTGCGCCCGTTTCGTTCAATCCGCGATAGTCGTAACCGCGCTTCTCAATCTCCCTGAAAAGTTTTCGCTCGAACCAGCGATCCGGGTGCAGGTAATGCTTCACAATCACGCGGCGCACGCCCATCGCAACGCGCCGCGCAAATCCCGCAATCGAATAGAGAGCGCGGCGCGAGTTGTACGTAGAAGTATTCCAGTCGCCTCCTATCAGCACGGGCATATCAGGCTTCAGTGTTCCCAGATGATCCAGCACAATCTTCATCTGGCGATGACGATGCCGCTGGGTAGAATGCGCGTCAAGGTGAAGACTGACCAGACGGACTTCTCCGAGCGGGTGCATCATGTCTGCGACTACGGCGCGCTGGCTTCCCAATCTTTTCTCACGCCCTCGCATCTTATCTTTACCGTTCGGAAGTCTTATCGAATGCGCGTTGCAGAGCGGGTAACGAGAGAATAGCGCGTTGCCATGTATGGCCTGCTGGTTCTCGCCCGCGACGTGGGCTTCCAATCCGCTCCCTTTTTCAAGATTTATATAGCACGGCGCAAACACGTAGTTGAGTTTTAACTCTTCGGCAATCTCGCGCGCGACGAACCGGTTGCCGCTTCGAGCCATGCCGTAATCAAGCTCGGTCAGCAGCAGTACGTCGCTCTCACGAAACGCGACGTGCTCGCCTAGCATGCGAATGATTCCATCCAGTTTAATGCCGCGCTCTATGTTCCATGCCGTCGCGCGAATCTTTTCGGAATTTTCCGAAAGCGAGACTGAGGAATCAGCAAAACTCTCCTG
>DATHJK010000269.1:0-7960 GCA_035316225.1 Pyrinomonadaceae bacterium | reverse complement strand
CGAACGCCTCGTTGTTCTGAGACTGGTCGAATGCCGGAGTCTCTATAATCTGTCTCAAGACTTGGCCGCGCGTCGAACCTGTATTGAGCATGTTGATGTATGTGCCAGCCTGAGATGACATGTCAATGCCGGAGACCTGTTGGACGGTTGCGAGCAGAGCGTTGACGAATTGAGTCGGGGTCATGCTGGCCGGATATTTTTGCAGGAATTCCGGGCGCTGCGTGAAAGTTTCGGCGTAGCTTGCTCTGCCTGCTTCCTCACTCGCGCCTCCTACGACCAGACGGCGATCCGGCATGAACTCTTCATAAGAGGGTTTGCGAGCGAGTCCGCCTTTGTAGAAGCGATAGACGAAGTAGCCCGTATTCTTAAATTCCAACTCTATGTAGAACGCAGCCGAGACGGTGATGCGCGCCTGATCTATGCAAGCGGCGTTCGCTCCGCACTGCGTTATCTGGCCTGTCCAGTAATTAAGCCCGCCCGAATCAGGATAGCGATTCAGGAAGTCAAAGTAGTGCGACATGACGAAAAAATCGGCGTCATCAATCGTGATGCGCTGGTTCGTTCCCGGTCTAATGCGAACGGGCTTGACCTTAATGTCACCGTAAAAAAGGTCTGCGGGGAGGCCCGGGCCATTGGATTCGACGATTCTCAGCGTGGGCGCATTCTGCGCCGCTGCGCTCGCGGCTAAGATCATCACCGCTAGAATCGCAATAATAAACTTTCGCATCTAACTACTCCTGCATGTTTGACGGCTTTTTTCGCCAGAGATTATAGGACTGAAGGGAGGCTTCAAAGTCTCTATCAAAATGGGGCCGAGGCATAAGCCCGAAACCAATTTTCAGTGTAGCTTGCCCCTCAACCGTTTGTCAACGCGGTTTTTCACCACGCTGGAGCACACAGCTTTAGACGCATTAAAGGCTGGATAAGACGAGGAAAAATTCGCGTATGAGCAGACTTTTTTAATTTCGCCGGTATGCTATACTCCCGGTTGGCTCGCGCCAGCCGCAATCTCCCTCTTCTGGAGCCACCGAACATTGTCTTTGAATTTTGATGTAGCAGGAAAGCCGTAGACTTTCGTTCTATTGGGCATCCAGCAACCCCCGAACATGCTCAGGATTAGTTACAGGACAGATTACCGGCAAGGGGATTTTTAAATGCGCAGGACAATTTTAGCGCTCGCACTAATTTACACTGTATTCGGCTGGTCGCTTCCGGCTCGCGCCTACACTCTTCAATTCACAGACAGTTCGGCCACGATTCAGATACGCTGGCCTACTACGAATATCACGGTCGCGCTTTCCAATTCGCTCATTTCGCCTCCGGCTAACATCAAGGCGGGAAGCGACGTGCTCGGCGCTGCGCGCAGGGCGCTATCGCGTTGGGAGCAGGTCTCGAACGTGCGTTTCAATGTGACCACCTCGTCCGCAACCCAGATAAGCCCGAACGGTGGCGGAGGCGACGGCATAAGCCTTATCACAGTCTCGTCGGATAATTCGGCAGAATTTTCGGGGCCTAACAGCGTCAGAACCGGGCGCACGCGAACTTTCTTCAACCCTGCGACCGGCGGCGTCACAGAATCCGACATAGCTCTAAACCCAAATATTTCATTCTCAACGGACGGAACCACAGGCACCTACGACATAGAATCCGTATTGACGCACGAGATTGGACACCTGCTCGGGCTTGAGCACTCGGCAATACTTGGGGCGACGATGGCTCCGTTTCAGGGGCAGAACGGGTATTACGGCGCACCTGCCGTCACGCCGCGCTCATTGTCCGAGGACGACCGTGACGGTATCAGAACCATTTACGGCCCGGCGGCAGGAACTTCGATTTCGGGAACGGTGAGAGACGCCGCCAATCAGCCTGTCTTCGGAGCGCATGTGTGGGCTGAGGACGCCGGGAACGGTCATGTGGTCGGGGGCAACGTCACGCTGTCGAACGGCAGTTACAGGATTGACAATCTGCCTGTGTCAACCTATCGCATGATTGTGGAGCCGCTGGATGGGCCAATCTCGGCTCAGAGCATACCTGCGGCAGGCGGTGGATATTCCGGGCTGATCACGAATCCTCCGCCTCCGTTTCGCACCTCCGAATATCCTGCGCAGATTAATCTGAATAGCAGCCCTGTAGTCGGCGGCATCAACTTCACAGTCTCCGGCACACCTTCGCTGAATCCGACCTGGGTGGGTCTCAATGGACAACTCTCCACGGTGGTCGCGCCGATTGATGCTGGAAAGACCTACACGGTTTATGTAGGCGGCAACGGAATGGTTCAGGGACAGGTACAGGCTTCCGGCATCTCGATCACCTCGCCCTATTTTACGATCAACCAGGCGAGCCTTGCGTTCATATCCTTTACAGACCTCTCTACGGGTCAGCTTATTCCCGCCGCCAGTTTCGACGTTACGGTCGCGCCTAACGCTCCGTTCGGTGATTACAGCATTCGCATTCAGAACAAGAATAACTCGGACGACATAGCGTACCTTTCCGGCGTGTTATCGGTTGATCCGGGTGCGACATTTTTAGTCAACACCACGAACACAGCGCCGCCCTATTTTACAGGGAACGTGATTGACGACGCGCGCTTCTTCGTGCGCCAGCAATATCTGGACTTCTTGGGGCGCGAGCCTGATCAGGGAGGCTGGGATTACTGGACTTCGCAGATAACGCAGTGCGGCGTAGACGCGGCTTGTGTTAGCGCAAGGCGCAGGGAAGTTTCTGCGGCCTACTTCTTCTCGGATGAATTTCAGAAGACGGGCTACTTCGTCTATCGTCTATACATATCCGCGCTGGGTCGCCAGCCGAGCTTTAATGAATTCAACACGGATCGCAATCAGGTGGTAGCCGGTGGAAATCTCGATGCCGCAAGGCAAGCTTTTGCCGAAGCGTTCGTGCAGCGCGCGGCCTTCCTTGCAAAGTATCCGGCGACGCAAGGGAGAGACGCATTCATCGATGCGCTGATTGCGAATGTCATGCAAAGCTCGAACGTTGACCTTTCATCGCACCGCGCCGAGTTGATTGCCACATATAATTCAGGTACAAGCCTGACGAACAGCCGCGCGCTCACGTTGCTCAAGCTAATAGACTATCCGGAGTATTCGCAGCGAGGATTTCCGCAATCGGAATTCAACCCGGCATTCGTGCTGATGCAATACTTCGGATACCTGAGACGCGACGCTGACACGGGAGGCTACAACTTCTGGCTGAATGTTCTGAACACCAAGCTGCCAAGCGATGACAGCGGATTCCGCGCTATGGTCTGCGCCTTCATCTCTTCACAGGAATACCAGCTCAGGTTCGGCCTGATAACCACACGCCGCGACACGGATTGCGCAGCAGGGTAAAAGGGCAGTGCAGAGTGATGAGTGATGAGTGATGAGTGCAGGATGAAAAGCTCTTAATTCATCACTCATCACTCTTCATTCCGCGCTTTCTTCATCGCTCTCTTCCTCTACGAAATAGAGCGGCCTGTGTTTGACCTCGCCGTAGATGCGTCCGACGTATTCGCCGATAATTCCGATGGAGATCAGTTGCGCGCCGCTCATAAAAAGGACTGCGACGAAAATGGAAGCCCAGCCGCGAACCCAGTGGGAAGGGTCGAAGAAGAAGCGCAGGACTATGGCGTAAAGAATACCCAGAAACGCCAGCCCGATTGCGCCCACGCCAAGCCAGATGACCAATCTGAGCGGCACGAACGAGAAAGAGATTACCGCATCCGCAGCGAAGCGAATCATCTTCAGAAGCGGGTACTTGCTCTCGCCCGCAAAGCGCGGCGCGCGTCTGTAAAGAACGGCTATCTGACGAAACCCCACCCAGCTAACCATGCCGCGCAGGAAGCGGTCGCGCTCAGGCATGGCGCGCAACGCATCCACTACCTTGCGATCCATCAGACGAAAATCGCCCACGTCCACGGGCATCTTCAGATTCGATAACCTGTTCAGCAGCCTGTAAAAAATCTTCGCAGTCCAGAGCTTGAATCTGGTTTCGCCTTCACGCATGGTACGCGCGCCGTAAACCACCTGATAGCCGTCGCGCCAGCGCTCGACCATCTCCGGGATGATTTCGGGCGGGTCTTGAAGGTCTGCGTCAATGACTACGACAGCTTCGCCACGTGCGTAGTCAAGCCCTGCGCTGAATGCTATCTGGTGGCCGAAGTTGCGCGAAAGACGTATGAAGCGCACGCGAGCGTCACTGGCCCGAATCTGCGCGAGCAGTTGCGCCGTGCGGTCGCGGCTCCCGTCGTCAACGTAGAGAATCTCCCAGTCCAGATTCTTCATCTCGCCCAACACTTCGGCCAGTCGGCGGTGCGTCTCAAGAATCACAGCCTCTTCGTTATAGCAGGGAACGACTACGGAAAGGAGCATAAGCGATTTTATCCTTCACTAGCCGACATTGAAGGGGAGCATTAACGGCTCAGAGCCATGTTCCTCGAACCAGCAGATGTCCTGGTCAATCAAATCAAGCTTGAGCGTGTAACGGCCTGCGGCTTCGGGCGCAGAGCGCTCGAAAGAAAGCACGACGCTCTCGCCCGGCGCGACCGGCAGATCAAGCGTAGGCACGCCGTGAACTTCATCAATGACAGCGCTCTCTTCATCAAGGATAAGCGCGGCAACTCGCACCGCTCCCTTAATCGCGCGGCGGCTGGTGAGCCAGAGCGTGTCGCCCGTGTTCTCAATCTCGAACTCGCAGCGCAAAGCCTCGCCCGGACTTATCCTTTCCCGCCATTCACCGCGCAATCGAAAGCACGCGCGAAGCTCGCCGGGCGCGCGGCTGTCCTTCAGGTTCAGCGCGTCCAGAGTTGGGCCAACTTTTTTGCAGAGCAGGTAATTGAAGGCCATCTCAGGCTCTAAGTGAAGCCCACAGCTTTCGTCCAGCATGTCGCGCTCGAACAGATCGTTGACGCTAACGTAATCGCCTGCGACGGCGAAGCCGTACTCGCGCAGGATTGATAGCAGATAATCGCGGCTGAACGGCGATTCGAGAGTTTCGTACTCGCGCATGACTCCTAAAAGCTCGCGCGCTGTTTCGGATTCCTGCGGCGGGCGCTCGCCCTCAAGCACGAAGAACAGTCCGCCGAATGGGAGCATTGCGGCCACGTTGCGCAGCACGGCGCGCTCGTCCTCGAAGTGATGAAGCGAATCGTAGCAGATGGCAACGTCGAACTCCGCTTCCATCGGCTCGCTCTCTATGTCGTGCGCTATGAACTTGCACTTGAGAGGCTCACTATCGCTCGAATGCGACTGTAAACGGCTCAGCCTCTCTCCGGCTATCTCTACAAGGTCGGGGCTGATGTCAACGCCCGTAACCTGATAGCCCAGCCGCGCCAAATATTCCGAGAGCCAGCCGGAGCCGCATCCCACGTCCAGAATCTTTGCGCCTGCGGGAAGCGCAAGCAGCCGCGCGATGTTTGCGAAATCACAGAACTGTCTGTGCGCGTCCGAATCAAGACCGGCGCGCGACCAGCGCGAGACCTTGTTCGCCAGATCATAGAAGGGTTTCGTGAAAAGATGTCGGCGGTCGCTCTCGCTCAATTTGCGCGCGTATTCTATCGCGCCGCGCTTAAAATCCATCCCATCCGGCTTAACAAAGCGCCCACCCTCGCCGCGCCCGGCAGCATTTGAAGATACGCGGTCTACAGATTCCTCTACTGTTTTCGTGGAAGTATCCTTTGATAAAGAGCCGCCGTTCTCGCGCCTTTCTGAGATGAACCGGCGCGCGTTCTCGCCCACGCGCTCGCGCAAAGCATCGTCCTCTATTACTCGTTCAAGATAGGCGCGCAGAAGGGCTTCGCCGTAAACGTCCATGTCAATCTTGACGACGGCGCTCTCCGGCAATTCTTCGTAAATCTGTATTCGCGGCACGAATGCGACCGCCCCGGCCTCCATAAATCTTTCAACCGCCGCGCGAGCCTCTGCGGTCGCTTGCGTCTCAAGGCAGAGCGCTATATCTATTTCGCGCGCGTCCCATTCGGGCAGTTGAATCTCGAACCGGTGATTCTTCTTCTTCAACTCTTCCAAAACGCGCACTGCGCGCCTGAACAGCGAACCCTGTTCCAGATTTCCGAAAGCCGTGATGTTTAGCTCTCTCGTCTTCAATCGGGCGCTCCCTTCGTGTTCTATGGTTGAAACAGGACAGGCACAAAGATACCTGAAAGAGTGAAAAGTCAAAACTCGGAAAGAGAGTGGGGCGTCAGACCTTGCCTTGCAATGCTTCGGTGCGCGCTTGATTATCGCAGACAGCCGGGATATGAAAGATATTATGAATAGAGATTTCACCGCCGCAGGTCGTAGAGAGAAGGTTACACTATTTGAAATTTCAAATTTGAAATTATGAAATTTAACCTCATCTCGACCAGGATGGCACGCTCCGTCTTAGATCGCATATCGAGACAGCTTCGCAATTTGCTGCTCAGCGACAACAGAATCGCTGCGTTGCTCTTCCTCTACACTCTGATTCTATTCATGGCATCGCCTGTGCCTCAAGTGACCGATTCGGGCTATTCCATGCTGGTGAGCCAGAGCCTCATTGATTACGGCAGTTTCAAACTGGACAACTACGCCATACCGCGCACGGAGCTTGCCGACAGGGTTTATGGAAACTACCTGAGCATCAATAACATTTACCAGATAGAAGTAGTGAACGATCACCTCTACTACTATTTCCCGCCGGGCACATCCGTGCTCTCCGTTCCCTACGTCTTTTTGATGAACCGTTTCGACCTCTCGGCGGCAAATGAAGACGGGACATATAGCCCGAAAGGCGAGCAAGACATTGAGACGAGCCTGGCTGCGTTATTGATGGCCGCGCTTACGTCTATCTTCTTCTACACGGCGCGGCTCGTCTTGCCGAAAAGCTGGAGCGTGATAATTGCGCTGGCTGGCGCGTTCGGTTCGCAGGTGTGGAGCACTGCGTCCAGAGGAATGTGGTCTGAGACGTGGGGACTGTTGCTGCTTGGAGTCGCGCTGTGGATGCTGCTCCGGGCCGATACTGGAAAAGGGAAGTTGAGACCCGTGCTGCTTGCGAGCCTGCTCGCATGGATGTACTTCGTGCGCCCTACCAACTCCATCACTATCTTTGCCGTTAGCGTTTACGTCCTTCTTTTCTACCGTCGAAAGTTTTTAAGCTTGGCTATCACGGGACTCGCATGGATGATGGGCTTCATCCTTTACTCCTGGCATAATTTCGGTCGGCTGCTGCCGAGCTATTATGAAGCCAGCCGTCTCAGCTTTGACAATTTCTGGCTGGCGCTCGCCGGGAACACTGTAAGCCCGTCCAGAGGGCTTCTGATTTATGTGCCGTGGATTCTATTCATCGCATATCTTCTGATTCGCTACTGGCGCTACGTACCGCACAGAAGATTAGTAATTCTCTCTCTGCCCGTCACAGTTGCGCATCTTCTGGTTGTGTCGTCGTTCGGTCACTGGTGGGGCGGCTATAGCTTCGGCGCGCGTTTCATGACGAGCATGGTTCCCTGGTTCGTACTTCAAGCGGTGCTGGCCGTGCGTGCGTGGTTAAGCCGGCGCGAGAAGAAGAGAGAAGTTTCGTCAACGCTTGCGTGGCGTGCTCAAGCAGGCGCTGGCGCTCTGCTATTGCTTTTGAGCTTCTTCATAAACGGACGCGGTGCTATGAGCCGTAAGACGTGGGAGTGGAACGTCAGGCGATTCAACGTTGACAGTCACCCGGAGAAGGTCTGGGACTGGCACGAGCCGCAATTCCTTGCAGGGTTGGTTCGTCCCGAGCCGCCCAAAACTTTCCCGATTGTAAGCAACACAAACATTGCGTTCGGTAAGCCGGAGGCAGACGGCTACGTGTGGTACGGTTGGGGAGGCGGTGAGGGGAAGTTTCGCTGGTCGGACGGGCGCGAGGCCGCACTGCTTTTCGGTCTGGAGCATACGAATGATATGCTCCTTCGCATGAAGATGAACGCTTTCCTCGTTCCGGGCCAGCGTGATTCTCA
>DATHJK010000268.1:0-9593 GCA_035316225.1 Pyrinomonadaceae bacterium | reverse complement strand
CCATTTCATCCCTCATCCCTCCGCCCTCATCCCTTCCTACATTGGCCCTGCGTCGTCGCGCCTGCCGGGTTCGTCAAACTGGCCGTCGGGCGATGGGGCGTTTGAGCCTGTGCCGGTTTCGCCTCCTGAAGTGCCGGAAGTCTTCTCGCTTTCTTCAACGTCGCTCAGCGTATCTGCGCTGGTCGCGTCCGACTTAGGGTCTTTGCTCTCAATCGAATCGCTGGCATTCACAGCAGACTTTGGGTCTTTCTCTTCCTGCATTCTTAAAACTCCTCCCTCAGATGAATGATTGAATCAAGATAATCACGGATAGAACCGCAGCCGAGTACGCGCCCGCCACTATGTCGTCTGCCATAATCCCCAAGCCCGACTCAAGAGATTCAAGACGACGCGCAGGGTAAGGCTTCCAGATGTCGAACGCTCTGAAAAGCAGGAAACCGGCGGCGATTATCCAGATGTTCAGGTCGCGGCTGAGCGGGATGACCAGAAACGTCACCAACTGTCCTGCAACTTCGTCAACGACAACAGCGCCGGGGTCTTTTCTCCTGAAAAATTTTTCTGCGCGCGTCGCCGCCCACACTCCAAGAAATGAGACTGCGAACGCAGCGCAGAGATTCACGGTCGTATTAAGCGTCTGCGTTTGGCTCGCGCTGAAATGGGGAAGCGAAATGATCGCGCGCAGAAGCAGGAATCGCAAGAGCAGATAAAGCCCTACGCCGACGAGTGAACCCCACGTGCCCGGCGCGAACGGAATAAGACCTACGCCCCAGGTCGAGAAGATAAGAGCAAGATAGTCTTTGAAATTCAGACGACCCGGCGCGACGGCAACCCCGGCTGGAGCTATATGTGGATTCAACTCGTCGCTAGTCTCTTTCATGCTCTTCATAAGGGGAAAGGCTCTTAACTATCCGACTATACGCCCTACTATGTCGTAATCATGAGCATCCGTGATGAGCACGTTGACGATTTTTCCGGGCACGGGATCGAAATCTTCCGGCGCGTCGTTGATGAGCACGCAGCCGTCAATGTCCGGCGCTTGAGTTTCAAGACGCCCCTGCCATAACAGGTCGCTCTCTGCGGCGCTTCCTTCAAATATCACGCGAGCGGTCGAGCCGACGCGCTCCTTATTCTTACGGCGAGAGATGCGCGACTGCTCTTTCATCAAAGTCGCGCGCCGCCGCCTGGCAATCTTCTCGTCAACCTTATCAAGAAGATCGAAGGCGGGAGTTCCCTCCTCATCCGAATAGGTGAAGACGCCTACGCGGTCGAACTCTGCGGCGCGAATAAAGCCCAGCAGTTCCTCGAAATCCTCTTCAGTCTCGCCGGGGAAGCCTGTGATGAAAGTTGTGCGAATCGCAATGCCGGGCACACGCTCGCGCACTCGGCCAATCAATCTCTCCAGGCTAGCGCGCGTGCCGCCGCGACGCATCAGTTTCAGAACGTTAGCCGAAGCGTGCTGTAAAGGCATATCCAGATATTTGACGGCTTTAGGCTCGGTCGCCAGAACGTCCAGAAACGCATCGCTGATGTGCGTAGGGTAGGTGTACATCACTCGAACCCACTCAACTCCGTCCAGATGCGATAGCTCGCGCAGGAGTTGGGCCAATGCGTCCTGCTCACCCAAATCTTCACCGTAGCGCGATGAATCCTGCGCGACCAGAACCAATTCCTTCACGCCTTGAGCGGCCAAATCCTGCGCCTCTTTGAGAATCGAGCCGAAGCGACGGCTGCGAAAATGGCCGCGCATCTGCGGAATAAAGCAGAAGGCGCACGGGCGGTCGCATCCTTCAGCGATCTTGATGAAAGCGTAGTGCGCGGGCGTTGCAAGCACGCGCGGCGTTGATTCGTCGTACAGATAAGTCGCGCTCTGGTTGCCTATGGGCAGAATGGGGAGCGAGCGCGTATCTGTTCGCTCGTCGCAAACCTTAGTAATATCATTTATCTGATTCGTGCCTATGAACGCATCAACTTCCGGCAACTCTGCGCGCAACTCATCCCTGTAGCGCTCGACCAAGCAGCCCGCGACGACAAGGCGCTGCGCCCTACCCTCGGATTTCAAACGCGCCGCTTCCAAAATAGCTTCGACCGATTCCTTCTTGGCCGATTCGATAAAGCCGCACGTGTTTACTACGAGCGTGTCGGCCTCGCTCGCATCTGTTGTGATCTCGTAACCCGACTGGCGAAGCCGACCCATCATCACTTCGCTATCAACCAGATTCTTCGGACAGCCTAAACTTATAAATCCTATCTTTTTCATGAGTGATAAGTGATGAGTGAATAGTGATAAGTGATAAGTGATAAGAAGGGACGGAATACAGGAGGTCAGCAGACAGAAGATATAGCCTTTATATTCTGACTACCGGATTCTGGATTCTGTCTCCTGCTTTTTCTTATCACTTATCACTCATCACTATTCACTTATTATTCCTTTCTAATACCAATAACCATTCTTCAATAGCAGACGATTCCCTGACAGACAAATCTCTGCCTCCGTAGCGAACGCGGTTGTAGACGCGAGTTATATTCATAACTTCAGGAATGTCGGAGGCGGCTGCGAACTCAAGCGGAGTCTCGCTCGGCGCTCGCTCGACTCCATGTGCAGCGAGCGCGTGAATCATACGCTCGTAAAACTCCACGACCGTAACGCTAGTCTGTCGCGCGCTTCGGAAGCTGAAGGCGAGCCGCCAGCCCTTTAGTCGCACTCTGCGAACGAGCCAAAGGGTTGCGAAAGCAAGAGCGAAAGCTGCGAGTATGAGAGCTATCAGAAAAGCTACGCCGATGGTAGAGCCTGCTGCGCTGTCATCGCCTGTGATGACGCGCCCCACCTCTCTCAGAGTTGATTGCAGAGCGGCGAGCTTGCGAGAGAAAGCTACACTGTATGTAGAGATGCCGTCTCGCAATCTGGTCGCAAGTGAGCGCTGCTCAAGACGGTCGTAGCCCACTACATACTGCATCCAGAACATGTCCAGCGCCTCTGCGTATTGGCCCAGACGCGCAGCCAGTCCAGTGTGCGATGCAGATGGATGACCTGCTGCCGGTGTTGGATCGAACGTCACCCACGCGCGCGTTCCCGGAAAATAGACTTCAACCCACGAGTGCGCGTACCTTTCCGTCACAGTATAGACGCCAGCCGTCTCGTTGTAATCGCCTGCCTGAAAACCGTTGACGACGCGCGTGGCAATTCCCTGCGTTCGCAGCATCACGGCCATCGCCGTCGAAAAATATTCGCAGTGGCCTGCGCGCACTTTGAAAAGAAAATCGGCAAGAGGGTCAGCCCCTCCAGCCCTTAGATCGAGCGAGTATTGAAAATTATTCTCGTCTCGCAAATACGATTCAATCGCTTTCGCAGCATCGTAGCGATTCGTAGCTCCCGCCTGTCCTATGACCGAATGAGCAAGCTCGCCAACGCGCTCGTCCAGGCCGGAAGGCAATAGCATGTAGCGCACCTCGGCTCGCGTGTAGTTCTCGCCATCTCTTCGCAAAACTTCCGCTGGCGGCTCCGATGTGTCCGAATAGGCTTTGTAGTTCAGGCGCTCCTGATCGTGCGAGCGCGTCGAAAGCGAGCCTTCAGAGTCGCGGCGAACGAAAGGCAGCGCGGCCTGTATTGCGATGGGTCGCGCGGCTGCGAAGAGAACGGGCGTGTCAATCGGCTCTACGAAGAAAGTTTGCGTGGTCAGACGGCTCAGGCTCTCTCTATCAGTCACTCCGACCTGAAAAAAGTTCGACTCGTTATTAGACTGCTCGGAATGCGAAGCAGCGGGAGATTTGTACCAGCCCTTTCCCGTGAACTCGTCCAGAGCCACGCCGCGCCAGCGCAAGAGTCTTTGGTCTACGCCCTGCGGATTCTCTACACGAACGCGCATCACAAGACGGTCGCTCTGATTCAAGCGCCCTATGTCGCCTAAGGTAACATGATCTGAAAAGCCTATGAACCCGGAGAGTCCGCCGTTCGTGCGAGAGAGCGCGCTGGCATGCCAGCGAGGCGCTATGAAGAAGAGCGGTATCGCCAGCAAAAAGATCAGAGACAGAAGAGCTAAAGAGATGAACGGCAATCGCCTCGCCTCGCTAGCCGAGCGTCGCGCGTCCAGCTTCTTCAATCGTCTAAAGAGCCTGGAATCCGGCGGGACTAAAAGTCTGGTCTCCGCAACCTTCACGCTGCGACGCGCTTTCATTATCTCGAAAGCAGTTATGGTCGAGATTGCCAGCAGCATGTAGACGCCCATCACCAGCACGAAGATTGAACTGATGCTCAAGCCCGCGGCAAGCAGCGCTTCAAAGAACGAAATGAGATAAAGGAAGACCCAATCGCGGTCTGCCTTGCTCTGAAAAATCTTGACCGCAGACAGGAAAATAATCAGGTGCGCCAGAGCCGCCACTCCAACGCGCTCGCGCGCAGTGCCCGCGCCTATCTGATAACTCCAATCGAAGTAGAAAAGCGGAAGCGAAAGCAGAACTATCAACAGACCTACGCGCTCCGATAACTGCCATCGCGTGCCTTCAAGATTCCACGCAACGACCAGCAGGAGTAAGAAGAGCGCAGCCAGCGCCACGCCTATGCCATTGGTCACCGCAAGCGCCATAGCGCCGCATGCGACCATCGCATAGGATGAAGCTCGGAAATAGGTACTGAAGCCCATTGCGATAAACTTCTTTGATGACCGTTCGAACAGTAATGAAGCCTACCAGAGCTTAACATTCCAATAGGCTTTCAGTTAAATCAACATGATAATAGGTAAGTAGGGCAAATAGGGCAGGCACACAATAATCATCAAGATTGCTGCCACTTCCATCTTCTTCCGGGAAATCTTAGATCGGGGCTACTCTTAAATCTGTTGAGAGGTTATGGTAGCCGACAATAAAACGAAAAGCCCGCTAGAGCATATAGCTTTAACGGGCTTTTCTTTTAAATTAATCCGGCGGCGTCCTACTTTCCCACGCAGCTTCCCGCGCAGTATCATGGGCTCTGAGAGGCTTAACTTCCGTGTTCGGGATGGGAACGGGTGTTTCCCTCTCGACAAAACCACCGGAAAACTTGTCAAATCATTAAGGAGAATTTTTCTCCTCGCTCTACTTGGTAAGAGAGCTTTGATAATCGAATAGTGATCGAGGTTGCACAAAGCGGACTGTGCTAGCGCGTGGCTTGAAAACTCACTCGCCCGGCATGTTGCTGGCGAGTAAATTTTACGGTCAAGCCTAGGGGCTTATTAGTAGTGGTCAACTGAGCGCATTACTACGCTTGCATATCCACCCTATCAACGTCGTGGTCTACGACGAGCCTCACTGGCAGGTCTAATCTCGGGTCTGGCTTCACGCTTAGATGCATTCAGCGTTTATCCATGCTCCACTTAGCTACCGAGCGTTACCGTTGGCACGATAACTCGTACACTAGAGGTGGATCCATCCCGGTCCTCTCGTACTAAGGACAGATTCCCTCAAACCTGCTACGCCCACACCAGATAGGGACCGAACTGTCTCGCGACGTTCTAAACCCAGCTCACGTACCGCTTTAATTGGCGAACAGCCAAACCCTTGGGACCTTCTTCAGCCCCAGGATGCGATGAGCCGACATCGCACGTGTCTCCACTGTTTCCAGTAGCGCAGACTATATCTTCACCCTGCTCAAAGTTCTGAGCGAGGGGTCGGCGTGTTATAGCGGCCATAAATTTATTCGCTTCTGAAGCGAATAGGACACGCTATCTTGGCCTTGCGGCCTCAGTCGTTACGGGGTCATTGGGAACTTATACTGAAATTCATTCAGCATGTGCGGAGTGATGATTTCCTTGAAGTGCGGGACGCTGCTAACCGCGATTCTAATTCGCTGATACTGCTTATCCCTATTCAAAGATGCTTTCACATTCATCTGTTCACGTAGCAATTCGATTAAACGCAGTTGCGATGTAAGATCAAATTGCTGAGTGTTCAGATATAGAGCTTGATAGCTCTTGCAGCCATCATCCATAAACCACACCGCCAAGCTCAAAGGGTCAAGCGTTAAATCCTCCGGCACAACCTTTCGCCTATCGGAATAGAACCTCCGATAAAGAGGCGTCAATTCCGGCAAACTGCGTGTTGTGAACCGATAAGCGATTCTTGCGCCATTGCCTTTTCTTGATTTTGGTGGCGTTGTCACCAGATTCGCTAACTGCTGATATTTCCAATCAACGTAAAACTTCTGTCGAAATCCGTGATTGATTTCCAGTAGCGCGTTGGCTTTGCACCGCATCGCTCCATCGCCAAGCAAAGTGCCGACGATGATAGAGCGTTGAGTTCCCGTTAGACTTCCCACGGTATTGCCCTCAGTCCTACGCTGGGAGCGTAGCTGTTAGGGGTTCATCGTTATAAGCCGATGCTATAAATGACATTTCTGCCATTTCACCCCAGATGTTGAGGTGCCAAACCCTGCCGTCGATGTGAACTCTTGGGCAGGATCAGCCTGTTATCCCCGGCGTACCTTTTATCCGTTGAGCGACGGCCCTTCCATACAGAACCGCCGGATCACTAACTCCTACTTTCGTACCTGTTCGATTTGTCTATCTCACAGTCAAGCTGGCTTTTGCGTTTACACTCTACGGCTGATTTCCAAACAGCCTGAGCCAACCTTCGAGCGCCTCCGTTACTCTTTAGGAGGCGACCGCCCCAGTCAAACTACCCGCCTGATAATGTCCCTGAACCGGATTACGGCTCGAGGTTAGAACGCAGACAAACGAAGAGTGGTATCTCACCGTTGGCTCCCCCGCCCCCAAGAGGGCGAGTTCAAAGCCTCCCACTTATCCTGCGCATCGTTTGCCCGCATCCACTATCAAGTTGTAGTAAAGGTGCACGGGGTCTTTCCGTCTAGATGCGGGTAACCGGCATCTTCACCGGTACTACAAGTTCGCTGTGTCTCTCGTTAAGACAGCTCCCAGATCGTTACGCCATTCGTGCAGGTCGGAACTTCATGTACTTCCACAGTTTCCTGTGGCATAGACTATACCTTCATCTAATCTTAGCGAATTGAGAATTTCGCTACCGGAATACTTCCGTTTGCCCGACGGATTCATCTCCATCGCTAACCTGACAATCTCTTCAAAACCTTCAAGCTCAAGATGTCCGTCATCGCTTACCAACTTACAGATTCCAGCGAATCTTTCAAAGTCAGATTGCTTTGAAGACATCAGTGGATACGCTTTGAAATGTGGTAGCACTTTCTCTACCAAATCTCTCACGTTTCGCACTTCAAACTTGACTGTTTTATCAGACCTGTCTGGTCGTATGAACCCGCATCCCCATCTCTCTTGTATTACGTAGAGCAGTTCGGCTCTATCTGCATTCTGGCTAACCGAAAAGCTCGGTTGAACCTCCCAGCCGAAGCGATGACGCTTGCTCGGTTGGAACGAAACGCAGAAGCAACCTTCTCCATCTACGAATCCAGAGATGTAAGATGCTGTGTCCATAAACAAAGATCAGAGCCAGCGTGTTATGAAATCCGAAGATTCCATCCAAGGGGTCTCAACCCTTGAGTCGTTACGGGGATTCGTGTTGCCGCGAATCTTACCCTCGGTATTACCCGCGATGCGCCTGCACGGAGCATCGGGAGGGCTTCACCGATTTGAGCTGGTTGAATGAAACAGTATTGCTACTGTTCCGGGCAGTTCAATTATGTTCTACCCGACAAGGAATTTCGCTACCTTAGGACCGTTCATTTCTGTTAACGATTGAATTGTTCAAGAATTCTATCGCGACTTGCGGAATCTCTTCCGCTTGTCCTTCATGTCGCCATGAAGATCGGACTATATCATCATCACTTTCAGGTGACGCTTGGCGTGTAGTCTCTGAGGATTCAACAAGTGAAGCGAGGATGTCAGCGTGAGCATAGCGGCGTTTGCCACCATCATTCATGTCGCTGCGAATTTCGAGTATTTCACGGATACCGTTCTTCGTCAGATGCGCGCCTCTTTGCATTAGCGCGACAATCTGCTTGAACTTTGTAAAGTCTCTTTTCTTCTTAGCAGAGAGAAACGGAAATCTTTCAAAGAAAGGAATCACGTTCTCCACGACAGCATTGAGGTTTGTCACCTCGTAATACCAAACGCCATCTGGTCTGCCGCGAAGAGTGCCACAGCCCAAGTATCTTTTGAAGAGAGCGAGAATGACCCGATCCTTCTGCGATACATTGAAACTGACAGAGACTTTCCAGGGAATCGGATAATCTTGGCGCGGTCGGAAAGAGATATTAAAGCTCCCTTCACCGTCCGTAAAGCCTGCCAAGTAATAACCGATCTCCGGTGATACTCTTGCAATCCTTGCGTCCACTGTTGTCTTTCCTGCTGATTGTCCGCACCGTGCGCATTATCACTGCTTCTCAAATCGAAGCGAGTAGCGTCGGATACTAACCGGATGTTCCAGCATTTAGCCAAGTTTATTAACGTAACTACAATCCCGCTCGCAAGATCTTCATCTTACGCGCGGCGTCCTTTCATAGTTACGGCCGCCATTCACTGGGGCTTCGATTCGCAGCTTCGCCTTGCGGCTAACCGCTCCTCTTAACCTTCCAGCATTGGGCAGGCGTCAGCCCCCATACGTCGTCTTCACGACTTTGCGGAGACCTGTGTTTTTAGTAAACAGTCGCCTGGGACATTTCTCTGCGACCTCTCTCGAAAGAGTAGGCTACCCTTCTCCCGAAGTTACGGGTACATTTTGCCGAGTTCCTGAACGAGAGTTCTCACAAGCGCCTTAGGATTCTCACCCCACCTACCTGTGTCGGTTTGCGGTACGGTCTGTAGTGCGTGTATAGCTGAACGAGAATTTTCTTGGCAGCTGGGGTCAGCGACTTTTTTCGGGTTTTACCCCTACTTTCGTCCCAACACTTACCCTTAATGTCGCCCGGATTTTCCTAAGCGACGGGATATAGTTGTTCAACCGGACATCCATCGCCGGTCTCACCTACCCTACTGCGTCCTCCCACAGCACACGTGTACAGGTTCCGGAATTTTAACCGGATTTCCATCGACTACGCCTTTCGGCCTCGCCTTAGGTGCCGACTTACCCTGAGCAGATTAACTTTACTCAGGAAACCTTAGGTTTACGGCGCGCGGGGTTCTCACCCGCGTTATCGCTACTTATGCCGACAGAGTCTTTTCTGATCGCTCCAACGGTCCTTTCGGTCCCGCTTCACAGCTACAGAATGCTCGCCTACCAAACAATTAAGTAAACTTAACTGAGTCCGAAGCTTCGGTACGTAGTTTTAGCCCCGTTGTATTGTCGGCGCAGGGCTGCTTGACCAGTGAGCTATTACGCTTTCTTTAAAGGATGGCTGCTTCTAAGCCAACCTCCTGGCTGTCAGTGCTTCCCCACTTCCTTTCCCACTTAACTACGATTTTGGGACCTTAGCTGTCGGTCTGGGCTGTTTCCCTCTCGACCACGAATCTTAGCACCCGTAGTCTGACTCCCGGATATACATTCAACGGCATTCGGAGTTTGATTGGGTTCGGTAACCTTGTGAGGCCCCTAGCCCATTCAGCGCTTTACCACCGTAACGATTCATCCGAGGCTAGCCCTAAAGCTATTTCGGCGAGAACGAGCTATCACGAAATTTGATTAGCCTTTCACCCCTA
>DATHJK010000267.1:0-2020 GCA_035316225.1 Pyrinomonadaceae bacterium | reverse complement strand
CGAAGGACTAGCGGGCGGAAGAGGCGTAGGTTGGCGAGCGCTATGCGTTGCGGGAAATTCATCTCGGGGCCTAGATAATCGAGCATCGCTTGAGTCGCGCCGTCAATGCGTGCAGGCATCTGGTTCCCTTCCAGACGAGCGACTGCCGCGCTCACTATGCCGACTGCTGTTTGCGGCGGCGGCGCGGAAGAGTGGCCGCCCTCAGTTTCCACAGAAAGCTGTACGCTCATGAATCCCTTCTCGCCAGTGCCTACAAGCGCGGCGGGTTTCGACAAGCCCTTGATGAAGCCCTCGGTGATAGCGCCGCCTTCGTCTAACACGCTTTCGAGTTCGACGCCGCGCGTGCGCAGCAATTCGGCAATCGCCGGAGCGCCGTGCGGCCCACCGAGTTCTTCATCGTGCCCGAACGCCAGATAGATAGTGCGTCGCGGTTGATAGCCTTCTCTCAATAACATCTCGACGGCTTCGAGAACGCCAATCATCGTGCATTTATCGTCCAGAGAGCCTCTTCCCCAAACGTAGCCGTCCGCAATCTGTCCATCGAACGGTGGATGCGTCCACCTGCTTTCCGTTCCCGGCTCAATCGGCACAACGTCCTGATGCCCCGCGAGCAGCATAGGCTTCAATGACTGGTCGCTCCCCTTCCATGTATAAAGCAGGCTGTAATCCGCGACCAGTTCTCTAGTCAGTTTCGTATGAACGTTCGGGTAAGTCTCTTCTATGAATCTGTGCAGATTAAGAAACTCTTCCGTCTTAACCTGTGCGGGGTCGGAAGTTGAGACGGTCTGAAACCTGATAGCTTGCGCAAGATGAGAGGCGAGCGCGCCGTCATCAACCGAAACGTCCTGCGCGGGCTGCACTCCAATCTGCTTTGAAGGGTGCCTGAATGTATTGACGACCAGATAAATGAGTAGCGCCGCGACGAGAAGAAGCAGGAGCAGGAAGATTCTAAATAATTTTTTCATCGAGAATTGCCCATAAAGACAGTTTTAAGTTTTCGGTTTTCAGTTTTAAGAAACATCCAGGCTGAAAACTCAAAACTGAAAACTTAAAACTGCTTTGAAAACGAGTCTGCGAGTTCTTCTGCGCTGGCAGTGGCCGTGCCGACTTTCCCCACTACGATTCCGGCGGCGTGGTTGGCGAGTATTGCTGCTTCCAGCATCGTCGCGCCCGTCGAGAGCGCGCCCGCCAGCGTTGCAATCACAGTGTCGCCCGCGCCCGTCACGTCGTAAACTTCGCGCGCAACAGTCTCTACGTAAACAGGCTCGTGATAACTTTCCAGAAGCATAAGCCCGCGCTCGCCTCTGGTTATCAGCACGGCGTCGCAATCCAGCCGACCGCGAATCAAGTGCGCGGCGACCTTCAACCCCTCGTCCGTGTCCTCTTCCGTGTTCGTGAGCTTCAGCGCCTCGTGGTGATTGGGCGTGATGAGCGTCGCCGGGCGATAAGAATCGAAGTTGCGAATCTTGGGATCAACGAGCACGGGTATACGGCGCTTGTATGCTGCGGGCAGAACTTCGCGCAACACTCGCGGCGTCACAGCACCCTTGTCATAATCGGAGACGACGAAAGCAGCCGCGTCTTTAATCGCATCCAGAAGAACCGCGATCATTCGCTCTTCAGTGCGAGCGTCAATCGGTGCGCGCTTTTCCCTGTCTGCGCGCACGACCAGTTGATTGTGCGCGATGATGCGTGTCTTAACGGTCGTCGGACGCTCACCGTCAACTATCAAGCTATCACTCGCCTGATTCGCGCTCGATTTGTTCAACTCTTGCAGAAGGCGCTCGCTAGCATGATCCCGGCCTACAACGCCAACCACGCGCGCACTCGCACCCAAATTCGTCAGATTCGCCAGCACATTCGCAGCGCCGCCCAGATGGATTGACTCTCGCCTGATGTCAACAACCGGCACGGGCGCTTCCGGCGAAATCCGCTTCACCTTGCCCCAGACGAATTCGTCCAGCATCAGGTCGCCGATGACGAGGATGCGTTTCGACCGCGCGCGATCCAGGATTTCCTT
>DATHJK010000266.1:0-2933 GCA_035316225.1 Pyrinomonadaceae bacterium | reverse complement strand
TCTCGCCTATTACTCCGGCTGCGGGCACGGCTGTCACGTCCGAGCGCTCGAATGCTGCAAGCTCTTCCTGCTTGGTATCAATATCCACCGAGCGCAATGCGCGGCGAAGCGTCGAGATGGGTTTGAGAAAACCGCGCACGCGAAGTTCTTCGCCGTTCGTTATGCCGCCTTCGAGACCGCCCGCGCGATTCGATAGACGCACGAATGATTTCGCTTCCTCATCGTAAGTAATCTCGTCGTGGACTTCAGAGCCGGGCGATGCGCTAGCTTCGACGCCTGCACCGAGCGAAACGGCTTTGACCGCCGGGATGGACATGACAGCCTGCGCAAGCCTTCCATCAAGTTTCGTATCCCATGAAGCATGAGAGCCGAGTCCCGCGACCACACCGCGCGCCACAACTTCAAAAACCCCGCCGAGCGTATCGCCAGCGCGCTTCTTATCATCAATCAACTCCATCATGCGCGCCTGCACCGCTTCATCAGCGCAACGAAGCGGCGCATCTTCAGGGATGGAAGCAATAGCGTTCCAGTCAAGCTCAAGAGATATCTCCGGCACGCCGCCGAGTTGAACGACGTGGCTGCGAATCTCAGTCTGGAAATTTCCGAGAAGCTGCTTAGCCATCGCCCCGCACGCCACGCGCGCAGCAGTTTCGCGCGCAGACGCTCGCTCAAGTATGTTCCTCAAATCTCTCGCGCCGAACTTCTGCCCGCCCGCAAGGTCTGCATGGCCCGGGCGCGGGCGCTTCACACGACGCGATTTCTCCGGCGGCAGATCGCGCGCCTCTACAGCCATCACCTCAGTCCAGTTCTGCCAGTCCTTATTCTCAATCATCAGCGCCACAGGCGAGCCGAGCGTAAGCCCGTGCCGCACCCCGCTTAGCACCTCAACATTGTCGCGCTCGATCTTCATTCGCCCGCCGCGCCCATACCCCCACTGTCTTCTTGCCAACTCTTGATTAATCTTCTCGACATCAATCGTCATACCCGCAGGCAGACCTTCAACCACCGCCATAAGCGCGCGCCCATGAGATTCCCCTGCTGTGGTGAAACGAAACATATGAGAGCAGGGATGAGGGATGAGGGATGAAATAGGTTGAGCTAATTGCATATTGACGCTTTAGCTCCTTCTTATTCATCCCTCATCCCTCCGCCCTCATCCCTTCTAAAAACTCTTCCCTGAAAATGTTTCCGCGCCCGAGTATGCGGGCGGGATCGAAGGCAAGTTTCAATTGGGCCATCTGGCGAATGTGCTCGTCGCCGTAAAGCTCAAGCAGGTAATCGCGCTTGAGCTTGCCTATGCCATGCTCTGCGGAGATTGTACCGCCAAGCTCTACTGCGTGCGCGATGAATTTTCCGTAAATCTCGCGCGCCCGCCTCGCTTCTTCTTCGTCGCGCGGCATAATGTTGACGTGTACGTGATTGTCTCCTATGTGGCCGAAGATAACGAACTGTAGCCTGCTCGCTTGCAGAGTATCTTTATAAAACGAGAGCATTCCGGCGAACTCTTCATCGGGCACGGCCATGTCCGTGGAAACTTTGCGCTGTCCGTGTCGCGCCAGCCATTCGTTCACAAGAACGGGGAGCGCGTGACGAAACTCTCGCATCTGAGCGCTATCATGTTCATTCAAGGCGAACCACGAATCGTCAGCGAGTGCCCCGTGCTTTTCCATCAACGAATTCCATTTTTCCAGAAGAGCATCTTCATTCTCAACAGTCGTCTCCTGCTCGAAGAAGATAGCGCCGCAAGCGATTTGCGGAATGAGCGGGAATTTCTCACGCATGAATCGAAGCGAGTTTCGGTCGAAATATTCCAGCGCGCGAGCATCCACTTCTTCCGTTAATCTATTCGCCCTAGCCCTCAACGAAATCTCGCGCGCCTCGCTGACGAATGCCAGCAGATTCTCTTCCTCATCGAAGAAGACCACGCCGCTGAAGACTCCCACAGGTTTCGGCAGAAGCTTCACTTCAACCTCCGTTATTACGCCGAGCGTTCCTTCGCTCCCTATGAAGAGATCAACCGCATCCATCCCCTCAGTGACATAATAACCCGAAGCGTGCTTGCGCGTGCGCGGCATTCTGTATGAAGGCAGGCGCGCTTCAATCTTTCTCCCACCGCCCAAAGAAATAACAAGCTTCCCTTCCTCATCCGCAAGAATCTCGCCTCGCCCGATGTCAATCACATCACCCGTAGCCAGCGCCACTCGAAGCCGCTCAACATAATTCCGCGTTGGCCCATACTTGAAAGTACGCGCGCCCGACGCATTGGTCGCAACTGTTCCGCCCAGATAACAACTCCGCTCCGTAGGGTCTGGAGGATACAGAAGCCCTCGCGCTTCAACCTCGCGCTGAAACTCCGCCAGCACAACTCCAGCCTCAGCAACAGCGCGCCCGCCCTTCTCTTCCCTTCTAATCTCTTTTATTCGATTGAGCCTATCCGTCGCCAGAACAATTCCGCCGAAGGGTACGCGCCCGCCGACTATGCCAGTGCCTGCGCCGGAAACAGTCACTGGAATTTTTTCGCGTGAAGCTTCAGCCAGAACTCCCGCTACCTCCTCCGCATTTTCAGGAAAGACAACGCGCGCAGCCTGCCCGCCACGCACGTTGCTTGCATCAACAAGATAAGATTCAATCTCTTCCTGTTCCGATTTAATCAGCATGAATTTAGCTGATGATTGATATAAATCTCATCAGTAATGCTACCGTTTTTACAGAAGTTTAGTGAAACCTGCCTGCACAAAATGATGATCCGACGTAAACGCCTGAGCTATGCTTTCCTTATCCATCACGACGAAGCTGGTGCAATCCGTCAAGCTCCACTCTTTGTCCGGGCGGCCATGATAAAGCACCAGCCCATCATTGAATAATTCTGAGCTAGCAAAAATGATTTGCACAGTCGGCAGCGCGCGAAGGCCGTTAATAAAGTTTGCTGCTTG
>DATHJK010000265.1:0-5069 GCA_035316225.1 Pyrinomonadaceae bacterium | reverse complement strand
ATAGGCAACCGCGACGTGATGTTGAATCTGGTGCCCGTTGACTTCGTGGTCGAGGCTATAGCGACCTTAGCGAAAGACGAGCGTGCGGTCGGCGCAACCGTTCAACTGGCAGACCCAAATCCGCTCACCACACAGGAGCTTTTTGAAGTAATAGCGAAGACGATACAGGGGCGAAAACCTTTGGTCACGATACCGGGTTCCCTGGTCCGCTTCTCATTGATGCTTCCGCCATCGCCCCGCATCACAGGACTGCCACATTACGGCGTGCCCTACTTCTTCCTTGACCAAACTTACGACACGACTCGTGCGCAAGGGTTACTGGAATCCCATAACATTCGCTGCCCACGCTTTCCCGACTACGTTTCCAACCTGCTCAAATTCGTAGAGCGCCATCCGAATTTGTGAAAATGTTTAAGCGGCCATAGCCCGCTTGAACTCTCTCCACTTGACATTTTCTCAATTTAGAATTATTCTAATTCCACTTCAAACGATTATGGTAAGCAAAGGGAAACAGGACGGCGCAGGCGAGCGCTCTCTTACGCGGCAGCGCGAGGCGGTGCTTCGCGTAATACGCGAATCGGACGAGCACATGACTGCGAACGAGATTTTCGAGGCGGCGCGACGCTGCCTGCCTACAATCTCGTTCGCCACAGTCTATAACTCGCTCAGGTATCTGAGGGACGAGGGATTCGTGCGCGAGATAAGCTTCGGCAACGCTGCGAGCCGCTACGACCGCGAGACCTGTCGCCACGATCATGCCATCTGCACGGGCTGCGGCAAACTGGTGGACTTCGATCTGCCTGCGACGACCGATCTGCTTCGAGCCGCAGCGCGCAAGACACGCTTCAAGCCAGAGTCAGTACACCTGACGCTCAAGGGCTTGTGTCCTGAATGCCGCGCTGACTGATGCGAGCCATCGGGTTTGAGGGAAAGTTTGAAAATGGCGCGCGTGCCATAAGCTCTGAAAGGCGTGCGCGCCGAAATGAGAGAACACAGAACGTTTTATGGAGGAATAATGCAAGCGACAGCAATAGCAACTGAAAAAGCGATGGTGGGCCAACCCGCGCCCGATTTCGATATGGCTTCGACCAGGAACATTGAGAAGCTGAACGAGAACGTCAAGCTCTCGGATTACAAGGGCAAGTGGCTGGTGCTGCTTTTCTACCCGCTGGATTTCACTTTCGTCTGCCCTACGGAGTTGACCACATTCAGCGACCGTTACGAGGATTTCGAGGGCATAGGCGCAGACATCATAGGCGTTTCGACCGATTCGGTCTTCTCGCACCGCGCATGGCTGCAAACGCCGCGCGACAAGGGTGGCGTAGAAGGACTGAAGTACCCGCTCGCGGCTGATTCGACCAAAGGGGTTGCGCGCGACTACGGCGTGCTCATAGAGGACAGAGGCATAGCGCTTCGCGGACTTTTCGTGATAGACCCTGAAGGCGTTTTGCGCTACAAGGTGATTCACGACCTCAACATAGGTCGCTCTGCCGAAGAGACCTTGCGCGTCATACAGGCGCTTCAGACCGGCGGCCTCTGCCAGGCTGAGTGGCGTCCGGGACAAGAAACGATAAAAGCATAGTGATAAGAAGAGCGGTGATAAGTGATAAGTGATTTTTTCTTTCTTATCACTTATCACTCATCACTTATCACGAGGTTAAGCTATGCCGATGAGAATTGGGACGGAGATGCCACGGCTTGAGGGCGCGACCGAATGGCTCAACGGGACTGGCGCGCATGCGGAGGCTGAAAGCAAGGGGCGGCCTACGCTCGTGCATTTCTGGTCTGTAAGCTGCTCCATCTGCAAAGAGAATCTGCCGCGCGTGGCCGAGTGGCGTGACAAGAAGAGAGATGAAGGACTGAACGTGATTGCGATACACATGCCTCGCTACGAGGCAGACACGGATGCAGAGGCAGTCCGCGATGCAGTCGCACAGTTCAATATCACGGAGCCGTGCGCCATTGATAACCAGCACACGTTACGCGATGCTTTCAAGAACGAGCAGGGGTATGTACCCGCCTACTATCTCTTCGACGCAGAAGGCAAGCTGCGAAGCTTCGCGGCAGGGGAACGCGGACTCGATCTCTTGGCATCTGCGCTTGACCGCATGTTAGCGGCGGCGAAACAGCAGACGGTATGAAAGCGATGATTCAATAAAAATTCCCTGCAAGGGGTGAGATGAAAATAGCCCGGCGCTGTCAGTGCCGGGCTATTTTCATCTGTCCCTGAGGGCATTCGCCGAACCGTCCTGGGTTTCTAAAAGGGCGAACTTATGTGTCCCGCGACGAAGCGTACAATCATGAATGTTAGCGCTATGGAGCTAAAAAGCAACGCCAGCAGTAAGATGATGATGAAGCCCAGGAACAACCAGTCGCCCACCCTTCCCTGTCTGGCTTCATCTTTGGATACGGTAGCGCGCTTGCGCAGCAACTCTACGTTCATCTGGTTTGACTTCCAGAAGGCGTCGAAGATGTCGCCCACTACGGGGACTGAGCCGACGAGGTAATCAATCCCTATGTTCAATCCCATGCGCAGCAACGTTATCTTCGGCACGCGGTAGCGCACTGCCGCCGCCAGTATGTAGAAGGAGACAAGCGTGGTCGCAGTGTCGCCAACGCCTGGAATCAGACCTACTATAGCGTCCAGGCCGAAGCGCCAGCCCACGCCGGGGATGCGAAACAGCCCGTCCATCCAGCGGCTTATCTGATCCAGGCTCTCTTCTATCTCGGCAGCACGCTCGATGCTGGTTGCCGGAGTCGCACGTTTTCTTAAATCCAAAGCTCTTTCCATCCAGTCTTAACCTCTCTACTCTATCTTATCCTCTTCATCTGCGCTCCGGCTATGAAGCAGTATGTGCAGATGATGCGACAATTAACAAATTCAATGGGGTTGGGGCCATCATAGGAGAGAGAAGCTGCGGAATCAATATACGAAGATAGGAGATAAATCGTTCCAGAATCGTTTCCGCGACATGAAGAGTTGCAAGCCTAAAACATCTGCCGGGTCTGAAGAGTCGCAAGGTTGCGATGGCTGGTAGCGGTTTCGGTTTGAAATGTTGGCTCAGTATTTATC
This sequence comes from Pyrinomonadaceae bacterium, assembly GCA_035316225.1. GTDB lineage: Bacteria > Acidobacteriota > Blastocatellia > Pyrinomonadales > Pyrinomonadaceae > 3-1-20CM-3-53-8. Next base: position 1,996 of record DATHJK010000265.1, on the reverse strand, counting down.
AAAATCTCGGAGAAGACGCCTGCATTCATGCAGGGGATGAATCCTTAGCCACCGGGCAAATGCTTTCAAATTTGCGCTTCAACCTGTGCTATAATGCAAGCGAGCCGAAACACTGCGATCAACAGTATTCCGGCTCTCACCAAGCCAGACACGAATTGGACGTGGCAGACATGGCTAACGAAAATATAACACGATGTACTTTTAAGTTTCGCATCTATCCGAGCAAGGCGCAGACAACTTGCTTGGATAATATCCTTGCGCTTTGCTGTGAGCTTTACAATGCGAGCCTGCAAGAAAGACGCGACGCATACAGGCTTGAAAGAAAGTCCGTGCGTTACATCGAACAAGCCAACCAACTGCCCGACATCAAGAAGATTCGCCATGACGTTGCGGGCATACATTCCCAAGTCTTGCAGGATGTTCTCAAGCGAGTAGAAAAGGCGTTTGACGGATTCTTTCGGCGCATCAAGACAAAGCAGAAGGCTGGCTTCCCGCGCTTTCGCTCTTGCAAGCGATACGACTCTTTCACCTACGCTCAGTCCGGCTTTGCTCTCAACAACGGCAAGTTGCTGCTGTCTAAAATCGGAGACGTGCGAATCAAGCTGCATCGCTCGATTGAAGGTAAAGTTAAGACTCTCACTATCACGCGCTCCGCAACGGGCAAGTGGTATGCGTGCTTCTCTGTGGAATGCACGCCCGTAGCGTTGCCAAAGAATGATAGAGCCGTTGGAATTGATGTTGGACTCAGCCACTTCGCCACGCTTTCCACTGGCGAACACATTGCCAATCCAAGATTCTTTCGGACGGATGAGAAAGCGTTGGCTAAAGCGCAGCGACGGGAGAAACGGAAAGTGGCGCGGCGCATCCATGAACGCATCGCTAATCGTCGCCGCAATTTTGCTCATCAACTGAGCCACGCGCTCGTTTCTCTGTTCGGACTCATTGTCTTTGAGGATTTGAACATTAGAGGCATGGTTCGCAATCACCGTTTTAGTAAGAGCATTCAAGACGCATCTTGGAAACAACTCGTACAATTCACGAACTACAAAGCTGAAAACGCTGGTAGAACGTGCGTGCAAGTTGACCCGCGCAACACAAGCAAACTCTGTTCGGCTTGCGGTCAAATAGTTGATAAGAGTTTGGCTGAGCGTGTCCATAGTTGCTTGTGCGGTTTGGCATTAGACCGTGACCATAATGCCGCGATAAACATTCTCGCCCGTGGATTAGCGGGCGTTAGCCTAAAAGCTAAAGAAGCCCCTTCTTTCTAAGTAAGGGGAGTAATCACCTGATCCTGGTCATCTGTTGCCAGAAGAATCTACCCAGACGCGCGAATGCGTTTCGGTCGCTGTTCTTTGGAAAGTTCGGGTTCAGCCCGAGCGCCGCTGCTAGCTGCGGGTCCGGGGGAGAGATGTCTTCGTCGCCATGTCGGCTTGAGAGCCAGCGGTTGAATGTTCGCGTGACGGCGCGACGCTGCGGCAGTGCGGCTTCGGCCACGAATGCGCCGCGCAGGTCGTCCATCTCGGCTATCTCGAAAGAGTTCGTCTTGTAATAATTTCTGAGGGCGCGGAAGAATTTTTCGTGCCCAAGCAATTGGTGAAGCTCCGCGAACATCAGCGCGCCCTTGCTCGATACGATTGCAGCGTACTGGAAGAAGTTGCGGTAATCGCGCGCGTCGCGGTCTGCGGACATATCCTCGCCGCCGAACGTTCTATAGATTTTGTAAACGCCGCGCAGTTGATCTTCCAGCACCGATTGGGCGCGCTCTTCGCCGTGGACTTCGCGGTAGTAAAGTAGCGCAGACCAGTTGGCAAGAGCTTCATCAAGCACAGGGTCGTGTTCAGGGTCGTTGCCTACGACGGCTCCCCACCACTGGTGCGCGATAACGTGCGCCACAGTCCATTCAAGACTCTCTTCAACCGAAGAGCGCTGCTCGCGTATCATTTCGGGAAGATTGCGCATGAGCGGCGAGTTGAAATCAACGTAGTAGGCGCTGGCA
>DATHJK010000264.1:0-19506 GCA_035316225.1 Pyrinomonadaceae bacterium | reverse complement strand
CATCGAGAGGTCAACGTCCGAAAGCGTGGGAACGAGACCACTGGGGATGGTGGGCGGCTTGACTACTAGAAGCGTGGTTGATTCATAAACGTTCGGCAGACGCCAGACGACAAGAGTGATGGCCGAGGCGATTGCGATTGCCGGAAGGATAATGAGCCACTTGCGATTCCAAATGATGCGCGCGTACTCGCTGGGCTTGCGCTGGCGGAATTGGATACTCATAAACGGCACTCCTTGACTGCTTCATTAAACGGGCGCGCTCTTCTAAGAAATCTCGTTCGGAGCAGGTGGACTAGATTTCCACTGCGCGCGTCCCCTTGCGAACGGCTCTTCTTCTGTCTTTCGCCGTTCATGAACACTTCTTAAACAGATCGAAGAAACTTTCTGAGGCGGGGGCAGATCGCTTCGGAAGATTTTCGACCCGTTCAAATTTTCAAAAGCGCGACTCAGAGCGTGTGTAAAGCTCTGCGCGCGTCGTTTGCTTCGGCGAAATTGTTTCCGCCGATGCTCAATGCCTGCTCAAGCTCGCGTCTAGCGCCCGCGCGGTCTCCACGGCCTGCAAGCGCAACTCCAAGATGGTAACGATAAGTAGCGCTCTGGCCTGCTTTCGCCACAACCTTCTGAAACTGCTCGACCGCAGCGACGTGCAATCCCTTCTTGTAATAGACCCAGCCCAGCGTATCCATGAAGGTTGGCTCGTCCGGGTGGTTCTGCACGACGTTCTGCGCAAGCCTGACGGCCTCGTCCAAATTTCCCTTGTTCCTATCAGCGTAGAGCCACGCCAGATTGTTCGCTGCGAGCGCTGCGCTAGCGTCAATATCCAGAGCCTTACGATAGCTCTCAATCGCCGCATCGTAATTCTGGCGGCTCTCTTCAAGCATACCGATCAAAGTGTACGCGCTGGAGTCCTCAGGATTACGCTCTATAACGTGGCGATACTCGGCTATGGCTCGCTCCTGCTGATTAGTATTATTGTAAAGAGCGCCCAGCAGGAAGTAGGCTGACAAATAGTTCGAGTCCAGTTCCAGCGTCTTGCGAAGCTCGCTTTCCGCCCCTTGCGCGTTCCCTTCTTTGTAATAGACCTGACCATTCAGGAAATATAACGAGGCATTGTTGGGCTGGGCGCTTATGGCCTGCGATAGGCGCGAGTGCGCGCGGTCGAACTGTTTCTGGGTTACGTAGACGTTGTTAACCAATCCATTTAGCGCATCGTAGTTGTTGTTGTCAATGCCAAGCGCCTGCTCGTAAAGTCCTATAGCTTCGTCAATCTTATTTTCGCGCAACGAGACCGAAGCTAAGTTGACGTAAGATGCCGGAAGCTGCGGAGCCATCTGTCGCGCAGCCTCGAAATCTCGCCGCGCGCCCTCCATGTCGTTCGACAGCAGATCGGCAGAGCCGCGCGCCGTCAGCGTGCGAACTCTAAGCTCATCCAGAAGCTGCGGCGACGTGTCACGATCCGGCACAGCCTTGGAAAGGCGCTCCCACAGATCGTTCGCAGCGCGCAGCGCGCTCTGCCTGTCACCGCTCGCAAGACTTATCTGCACCTGCAATAGCTTCGCAGGCAGATCATCGGAGTAGAAGCGAACAAGGTCACCGGCGTAGGCGCGCGCCTGCTCTATTTTGCCGTCGGCAAGCTGCGCCTGAGCCATGTAATAGAGTCCCGCGCGCGATGTTGGCTCCTGCTTGAGAACTTCTTTCAAATCCTCTATTGCCTGTTTTGCCTGCCCGCTCTGCAAGCGCACGCGCGCTCGAAGCAGGAGCGCCTGCATGTCGCGGTTGTTATGTTTGAGAACAGACTGAGCCTGAGCCGATGCGCCCACAAGATCACCGCGCTGCAACATTATCTCGCCTATTCGATAATGCGCGCGCTCGTAATCGGGCCACTTCGTCAAGATGTCCTGATAGATTTTTACGGAATCGTCGAAGCGGCCTACGGAGGAGTAATAATCTGCCAGCACGGCAGGCCCTTCGGGGCGGTCTGCTTCTAAGTCTGCGAGCGCTTTATAGGCATCTTCGGCCTTTGCATACTGCCTGTTGATAAGATAGAAGCTGGCAAGCGTGAGTCGCAGTTTATGATCCGCCGGGTCAATTTCAACTGCGCGGCGAAACTCGCGCTCGGCTTCGTCCGGACGATCCATCTGCACAAGGAATCTAGCAAAGTCCAGATGCGCTGTTGTCGAAGCCTCGTTGATTGAGAGAGCTTTCTTGAAAGTCTCCTCGGCTTTCGCCGTGTCGCTTAACTTGATGTAGTAGCGCGCAAGCGCAAGATAGGATTCAACGCGCTGCGGGTTCAACTCGATTGCGTGGTTGAGTTCGGCCAGAGCCTCCTGCTGGTGGTTCTGTAAGTAGAGCACGTCGGCCATCAATATGTGGCCTTCTATGAAGTTCGGGTTTCTAGCTAAAACCTCTTTCGCCAGTCGCTCTGCTTCGGCCAGATTTGGCGGCTGTCCGAGGATGTAGAAGTTGCCGAGCTTGGCGCGCGCTTCCAGATTGTTCTGGTCCAGATCAATCGTGCGCTTCAGTTCCTCGAACGCTTCCTGGTAGCGCTCCAATCCTTCGTAGGCGCGGGTCAGGCCCCAGTGCGCTGCGGCCAGATGTTCGTCAATCTGTATAGCGTTGCGGAATTCTATGGAGGCTTCCTGATACCTCTTTTGTTTCAGGAAGGCTTCGCCGCGACTGACGTATTCAGCTTTTAATCTTCCGGGATTGTTGCAGGCTGAGAAGGCAAGGACTGTCGCCAGCAACGCGCAGAGAAAGGCGAGCGGTAGCACCCGTCGTGGGCGGTTCTGGAAACTCATCTGGATGGCACTCCTTCTTTCGAAGCCTTACTTACGGGTTTCACCGAGCGGGCAAGGTCTCTCTTCTTTTGAGATTTCAGATTTGAAATCTGAAATCCCCACGAAAACCTCTCGCCCTTTTCAGAGGGTTTGCTTTGCGGCGGGCAAAGCCGCAAAGTCAGCGCCTCAAATTATCAAGCTCAATTCACGGGAAACCTTTCGGCGGCCTCTTGTCTGAGCGCTCCGCTTCGATGGCAATTCGAGGGGGAACGTCAATTTCATGAAAAGGTCAATAACCGCGTGTTTCCTGAAAAATTCCCTAGTTCGGAACGTAGCCGGGCAGATGGGCAGCAGCCTCAGCCGCAAGACCTGTCGCCGCTGAGAGCGCTGCCGCTTCCGTAGTTTTAATACGAACCATCACGCGAACCATCGCGCCGTCCGAGCGCCGTCGCCGCGCGCTGTCAATCACCGTATAAATCTTCCCCCAGTATTCGCTCGCCACGCGACGCCCGCGCCCCTCGTACCAGTAAACAAGCATCTCACGATCATCGCCGTTCTGCACTATGTAACGGTTCGCCTTGAAACTGTGCGTGCCGTCCGAAGGTCTGATTTCGACCAACGCAGGCTCGCGCATCTCCCAACCTGAGCCGGGCAAGCAGTTCAAAGGGCTATGATAGGTCGCGCCGTTGCGCTGCGTCGCGTAGTAGCCTACATAGAACGAGGCCACTGTTCCGTCAGGCGATGTGTAAAAGCGCGACAGATAATCATCGGCGCGCAGCACGCTTTCAGTCTCAGCGTTAAGACGCCCGTCCGGGCCGACCTGCTGCCATGCCCCCAGTTGCGTAGGAAACTCTTGCAAAGCGCGCCGGTCAACATGCGCTTCGCCCGCACGCTGCCAGTAGTTGATGAGAATGCCGCTCAACAACAGTACAGTTAGCAGCAGCCCGAAGCGCCATGAATTTGGAATCGCGCTCGTCATACTTTTCCGAAACTCACTCCACCCCTTTCGCCGGAACGACGCTCACAACCCCGGACGGCGCTTCGCCCCCCTCATCAACTTTCACCCTACGGCTTTCATGCGTCAGTCTATTTTCAACTCTCGATCTTTTCGTCTTCACGATTGCGTGCGCGCCGTCCAACGCACCGCCAATGGCAAGGAGTAGAACGAAAGCGACGATGTAAATGACCCAGCCGGAGAAGCTGTGAAAGAAGCCGTCGGCCACCTGCGTGCCGTAGTAGTGCGCCAGCACGCCCGTGCCGCTAACCCTGAGCGCGTTCGTCACAATTGCAATCGGCACGGCGGCTGCCACAATCAGTATCACACGCCAGAATCCGTAACTCTTAAGCACACCTGCAATGCTTCTCTTCCCGCCGCCTGTCTCACTCGCCTTCGGTCTGGTGAAGTAAGCGAAGATGACCGCCAGGGTCACGAGCGTCATCAGCGAGCGTATGCCGCTACAGGCTTCTACGACCTCCAGTCTCTTAATCTCTCTGGCCCCGCGCGGCATCAGTTCAATGATATTACCAAGCCGCAAGACCGGAATACCGAAGAGCCTCATGGCCCACACAGCGCAGCTCGACGCGAAAAGCTGCAAAGGGAACGCCACCTTGTTGAATATGATAGCAGGGATAGGGATGGCAAGCAGAAGCAGTATGACAGGCACTATGATGAGCTTGACGAATTGCGCGCCAAAGAAATAGATCACTATGCCGCCGAGCATCAGAACGAGCGACAGGCGCTGAACGTAAAGCTCCGCTCCGGCTATGCCCGCCCACAGGGCTAACAGTGAGAGCAGAATGATTGCTCCGCCCCAGACGAACGACGGTCGCTGCTCTGTGACTCGAAGCTTCCTGCGCTCTGACCAGAGGATGAAGCCTATGATGAACGGAATGAGAAGCCCGTGCGAGTAGTTCTCATCAGTCCACCAGTCGCGCCCAAGCTTAGCTAGAGTCGCGGCATAGACGAAGCCCAGAACTGCGGCCACAGCCAGCGGCTTCCATAAATTTCTGGGGAATGGAATCTCCATTCTGTTTTCTAGTCTGAAAAGCTTCCGTTTCGTGCGCGACAGGTAGCGCCCGGCAAAAGCTTATACGAAGGCAGGTCTAAAGGCTACGCGCGAGCCAGAGGGCTGACTCTGATTCAAGCTTATATCAACTCTTGCATGGCTCACAATCAAAAATTTTCACTCCATCACTAAAATATTAGTTGCGCAGACACACAGAGAGGACGCTTGGGGCGTATGGAGTAAAAGACTTGATTTCAAATTTGAGAATTTGAAATTATCCAGTCTTCTCTCCGTGCTCCCCCGCGTCCTTCGTGTGGATAGCGACCGCTTGCTCTTCTTTCCTTCTTAACGAATCTGTATCGTCGAGCTATTACTGCGCTGCTGCCCGATTACAAGGGTTAACTCGACGCTGCCAGCCCCGCGTAGCCCAGGAACCAGAATGATGTTGATCTGGTCAAGTCCCGGCAGCCCTCCCTGTCGCCCGGCATATTCTACAGGCAGCCAGAATACGCGACCATCGCTTGTGCGCGCCTCGACCGAGATTGATTCCGCGAGATTCGGGATCATCCCTGACGTTGTGCGTATGTCGTTAGTCACGTCTGTATTGGCTACGCCGTTGCTAAAGCCTGTGGCGAAGATCATCAGGCGCGTGCGCTTGTCCGTTCCAAGATTTCCCGGCGTCACCACATCAAACGACGGGCCGGAGATGAGGCTGGCCGAGTTCAGCGACAAGCTAGCGCCAGCACCGACAGCGCTCACGCTAAATACAGCCGGAGCCGTCAGCGCCAGATTTATCGTGCCGCGCGAAACGCTTCCATCCTGTCCGGTGACTATCACCTCCGCACCGTTGCTGGATACGCCCGGCGGCACACAGAAATCTATGCGTGACGGCGAGACGTAGAAGATAGTAGCGGCGCGGCCTTCGACCGTTACGCTCACTCCGGACAGTTCATAAGGCCATGCGCCGCTCGCGCCCGGCGATGCGTAAGCTGTCTGCGCGGCAAGAGGACTCTGAGCAGTGTCGCCAAGTATCATGCCCATGCTTGCAGGCGCGACTACTGGCGCAAGGCTCGCGCTAGAGCGCGTATCCGCAGGGCCAATGATGGGCGCAGGGTTTACGGTCAGGCCATCTAACATAGACAACACAGGCGGAGGCGCGACACCGGGCTGCATCAGATTGTTCGCCTGCCCCAGCCTGTAGGCGGCTATGCGCAGGCGATTCTGCACACCCACCGCAGGCCCGCCCGCAGCCGAGAGTGCGGCGGCGGCGCGAGAGAAGCAGAGCGCAGCCATCAGGTCTTTGCCAATAAGAACTGCGGAAGAGAAGTTAGCCGATTCGTTACTGAATGTTGCATAAGCCTGCTCGATGCTGGTAGTCAGAGCGTTAATCTGAACTACAGTTGTTGAAGCAGAGGCCGACAACGCCGTTGCAGATGCATAGGCAGAGGCCACCATCCCTACTGAAGCAGAGACGGGTGTAGGCGTCGGCGTTGGAGTCGGCGTTGGTGTAGGCGTAGGAGTGGGCGTAGCGGTGGGAGTCGGCGTTGGTGTAGGCGTGGCCGTTGGAGTCGGAATAGGAGTTGGCGTGGGTGTTGGTGTTGGTGTCGGGCTGGGCGAGGGACTTTGTTGCGCCCCCAAGCGCCATGCGAGGAATTTCCCGCTTGCCCTGTAGTTCATCGTGTAAGCCTTCGGCTGAGAATACGGAGAATCGGCCATGCCCATCACTCCATCGCTCATACCGAACGAGGCGTCCATTATGTCCTCGCCCCATTGCTTGTACTTTGCGTCCCCTGTTATCGCATACGCATATCCGAATGCATGCGGCACTGTCGAGTTCATGTGGCGCGCTGACGAGACACCTTCTGCACCGTCAGGACCGGCCTTACTTGGAAGCGACGCTCCCTGATCGGTTCCACCATGCTCGAACCATGTGGGATGAACTGTCGTTCCTCCATAATAATAGTACCACTGCGCTCGCCAGTATTTTCCCGGAAGGTCTGACACTGCCTCGCTTCTTCTGAAGGTGATGTTATAGAGATTTTCGCATGAGCGTGTGATTGATTGCTGCACCACGGCTTTAACATTAACGTTCGAGCTTACGCGATGAACAGCCACCATGCCTTCCAACAACAGCCCGACCATGAATGGCTGCATTATACCTTTCAAACTGCCTCCATCATCCGCCTGCTCGTATGGATCGTCCCATCTCCACGACCCATCCGGATATTGAAGACGCGCGTAGTAGTTCACTGCTGCGTTCTCCACATCGGCAAGGTAAGCTGCTCGCAATGCCGCGCCATTTGAAGCCACGCCACCGGCTGTTAGCGGATACGTGTCGGGCATCACACGAGAGAGCCATGCAGCATAGAGAAGCAGGTAACCGGATTCACGCGCTCCGCCGAACAGTTGCGCGGAGTTGAGATGCGCCATCACCCAGCGATCCCACTGGTATCGCTCGTAGGCATTTATCCAGTCCCACATCTCCGGTCTGCCATCCAGAGCGCGCAGCATCAATCCGCCCAGGGCTATAACTCGCGGCTGCGGCCACTGAGATGTGTCTCGCTCGGTTCCCTCTTTACAGAAAGGGGCTTTCCACCACGCATCAGCCACTCGTCTTGCTTGAACCAGGAACTGCTGGTCGCCTGTTCGGTAATATTCCGTGTAGAGACACAATGCCAGATCGTAATAGTTTCGATTGATGAATGCGTCGTGCGCCCATCCTTCATCGGGATCGTTGTAGTCCGTGTCAGCTATAGTGCCGGTCACACCTGAGTAGCCCCAGGGAGCCGTCAGCGTCAGTTGTGAGTCCGACTGAATAGAGGCTACCTGTACAACGCGCATAGTCGTGCCGTCTACATCACGAATACGCAGGCGACCGTTGAAGAGCGGAGCAGGGCCTGACGGGTCAATCTGCGATCTAAATTTTGTTCCGCTGCCGATAACAATGTTCGAGCCTTGTGACGCAGTGACGTTACCCGTGAGCGCCACGTCAGGTATGGAAGGAACCTGCTGTGCGTCAATCAGAGCACGACTGGCCGCAATCGAGTCGAAGCGCGGATAAGGGTTGAGCGTACTGTTGGCCTTTAGCTGCGGCCCGGCTATCAGTTCCACCTGAGCGCTGGGAAAGCTAACAAGGTCAGTGCCGGCGTCCGTGCTTACGGACTGGGCAGTGACTATACGCGCGCCTACGAAAGCCAGCGCGGCGATGAGGCCGATATAAAGGATTGTCGAGAGAGAAAAAGACCTGTGCAGTGTGCGAGCACTGCGACCCCTGAAGATCATCATGTACCTCACTTCGGTAGCCGGACGATCTCGTAAAGCCCCTATGCGGGGAGATTCGAGACTCCTGGCTTTGCGAACCCGCATCGCTACGGGGGTGCCGTTATCGGTGATTGCCGTGCCCGGCGAAGAAGAGCACGCGCTTACGTTAAGAAGATGATAGCCGCAATGGCTTGTGCGTGATGAGAGACAAAGGATGGGCGCGCTTCTGTATTCTCGTCCGACGGACGAGAACGATTAACGCTTTCGGACTATCTATGGTCGGGATAAAGGAGAGAGAAGAAGACTTTTTATCTGATGAAGTTTTATCAGAAGGGCAGAACGGATGACTTCAAACGCACTCGGGCCAGGTCAGGTTGGAAAGCGCGAGCCAGGCAGCGCTCCCATGATGGGTGCGCCAGGAGTTCGAAGTCTTGCTTCTTCCGATTCGCCTTCGGCAACCAGACAGTCTTCCAAGCGCTCATACAGCACAAAACCCTTACGCTCGGAACACTCACGGCTTTGCGTCCCTGTCTCACAACAGGTTTGCCTTTTCGTGTGCTATCGTCATCTGGAAAGATCAGAACCGCATCACTCTATCCGGATGCAGCCGGAGTTTATTTAACAGGATTTAGCATACGTTGTCAAGTTTTATCTCGTTACCATTATTGTAGTTTGATTGTGATTTATAAGAAGCTTCGGGTTAAAAGCAGCAGTTCTGGCGCTGGCAGTATGAGCGATGTAAACAAGCTATCTGGGTTTTGGCTTTGCAAGATCGTTTGCGCGTTTCAGGCGTGCGGCTGTCCATTCCAGACGCAGCTTTGCGGTTGAGTCGGATGCTCCGCCTGCTCTGGCTGCCTGTAGCGCTATGCGCGCACTGCTGAGCGCCGATTGCAACTCTGCCAGCACGCTGTCCGGCGAAACGAACTGCCCTCGCTCCGCCGAAAATGTTCTTATCGCCGCCTCGATCTTGTCCATCAAACTCTTAATCTGAGTTTCATTCAAACCAGACGAAGCCGAAAGTACCAATGCGGAATCGAATACAGATGAGATAAGTTCCGGCGAAGCCAGATTGGAAGATTGTGTAGCTGCTCCCGGATCAGAATTGACTGCCCTGCTGTTAGGGCTTGGGCTTGAGTTTAGCCGCCATGCGAGGAATTTCCCGCTTGCCCTGTAGTTCATCGTGTAAGCCTTCGGCTGAGAATACGGAGAATCGGCTATACCCATCATCCCATCGCTCATCCCGAACGAGGCGTCCATTATATCCTCGCCCCATCGCTTGTATTTCTCATCTCCCGTTATTGCGTATGCATAACCAAATGCCTGCGGCAGCGTTGAGTTCATGTGTCTGGCAAACGAGACACTTTCTGCTCCATCGCTTCCTGCTTTATTGGGAAGCGATGCGCCCTGATCGGTTCCACCATGCTCGAACCATGTGGGGTGAACCGTCGTTCCTCCATAATAATAGTACCACTGCGCTCGCCAGTATTTTCCCGGCAGATCAGAGACCGCTTCACCTCTTCTGTAAGTGATGTTGTAGAGGTTATAGCAGCTACGTATGATTGATTGCTCCACCACACTCTTCACACTCTGATTTGTAGTCACTCTATCAACAGCCACCATGCCTTCCAACAACAGCCCGACCATGAATGGCTGCATTATACCTTTCAAACTGCCTCCATCATCCGCCTGCTCGTATGGATCGTCCCATCTCCACGACCCATCCGGGTACTGCAATCTAGCATAGTAGCTCACAGCAGCCCGCTCCACATCCGAGAGATAACCGGCTCGCAATATTGCGCCGTTTGAAGCTACTCCCCCTGCCGTCAGTGGAAAGCTGTTTGGCAATACACGAGAGAGCCATGCAGCATAGAGAAGCAGATAGCCTGCTTCACGCGCTCCGCCGAATAGTTGTGCAGAGTTGAGATGCGCCATCACCCATGCGTCATACTGGTAGCGGACATAGAAGTTTATCCAGTCCCACATCTCCGGTCTGCCATCCAGAGCGCGCAGCATCAATCCGCCCAGCGAGATTGAGCGAGGTTGAGGCCACTGAGAGGAGCTTCGCTCAGTGCCTTCTTTGCAAAATGGCGCTTTCCACCATGAGTCGGCTATTCTGCGGGCTTCGCGCAAGAATTGCTGATCTCCTGTTCTGTAGTATTCCTGATACAAACAGAGTGCTAAGTCGTAATAGTTCTTGTTGATGAACGCATCGTGCGCCCACCCGTTATCTTGATCGTTGTAGTCCGTGTCAGCCGCAGTATTGCTGATGCTCTCGAACGCCCAGGGCGCGTTGAGAGTCATCTGTGTGTCGGATTGAACGGACAAGACTTGCACGACTCGCATCGTCGTTCCGTCTCGATCGCGTATTCGTAAACGTCCGTTGAAAAGTGGGGCTGGCCCGCGCGGATCAACCTGCGATGTGAATCGCGTACCCGTGCCTGTGACTACGGTTGAGCCGCGCGTGATAGAAATCGCGCCGGAAAGATTCATCGGCGGGATGGACGGAAAATCCTGCGCGTTGCGCATTCCTCTGGTGGCGGCGATTGAGTCGAAACGAGGGAAAGGGTTGAGCCGACTGCCGCTCTTCAACTGCGGCCCGGCTATCAACTCAACCGCAGCGTTCGGGAACACTACCAAATCTCTGATCGAACTGTTCGCAGGCGAGGGCAGATCGCCAAGCGGCCTTTGATTATCGGCAGACACTTGAGCGCCGTCAGAGGCTGTGTTGTTCGACCCTCTTCCTCTGAAGGCTTTATAGTTATGCGCGAAGACGTAGATGACCGAGAGCGCCACAAGCAGCGCGACCGGCAGCAAGATAAATGTCTTCCTATTTTTTCCCAGCGCTAACGGCATAGCCGGCTCATTCATACAAGGGAAGAATAATCACGTTCCAAAATTCGGCACGCTTATTTTACCGCCGCGCAGGCGCGAGCCTACAGCGATGGCGCGGTCATACATCTCTTGCGTGCGCTCAAGCTGAACGGCGCACGAGAATTTCTGTTCGACTATCTGCCTTCCTCGCCGCCCCATCTCTTGCGCACGCTCAGGCTCAAGCAGCAGCGAGACGATGCGCGCAGCCAGTGTCTCATCATCGCCCGACTGAACAAGATAACCGCTCTCGCCATCGGCAATCACCTCGCGCGCGCCTCCAACGTCTGTGGCTACGACCGCGCGTGCGGCGGCCATGTATTCGAGTATGGAATTGGAAAAACCTTCGGCTTTTGAAGTCAGCACGCAAACGTCCGCTACGGCCAGAAGCTCAGGGATGTGGTCGCATCTGCCTATAAAGAAAGCGTCGTTCTCAAGTTTGAGTTCTGCGGCGAGGCCACGCAAAGACTCCATCAGTTCACCTTCACCTGCAAGCACGAACGCTGCATCGGGCACTTTGGCGCGTACCAGTTTCGCCGCGCGCAGAAACATCGGATGATCTTTCACGTCGTGGCGCATGTTGGCTACGATTGCGACGAAGCGTCGTCGCGAGTCGTGCGGCAACGCAAGCTTTTTGAGCGCATGGTCGCGCGCTACATCCACAGGCTTAACGCGCTCTGTGTCCACACCGTTATAAACCACAGTGACTCTTTTCTCAGGCACGCCGCGCTCCACCAGATATTTTTTGACCGCCTCGGAGTTGGCATGAACCAGATGCGCAAGACGAAAAACGAAACGCTCGAACATGTCCTGACGCGGCGTGCGCCAACCGGCGGTCTCGCCTCGAAAGCCCACGCGCCCGTGCAAGCGTGCCAGAGCGCCGCCCGCCAGCCCAAAGACGTTTGTGTAGAAGCCGTCTGTGTGCACCACGTCCGCTTCACGCTCGCGCAAGAATGCCGTGAAGCGTCGTAGCTGCGTTGCCATGTTCCTATCATAAAAACCTGTGAGCGGAAATTCTGGAATTTCTCCCAAACCCAGTCGCTCCGCTTCCGGGAGCAGCACGCCGCTACGGCTCAGGCAAGCCAGATGCGGTTGGTAATATCCAGCATCACGCAGCAAGCGCGCGAGCAGAAGAATCTGTCCCTCAGCGCCTCCCATGTCGAAGCTGTTGAGAAGAAGACAGACGTTTCTTTTGGTTGCCATAAATTACCGGGCAAGAATTGCAGGAAAAAATCTACGCCTTGTGCTGTCCAGTGCTTCCTAACTGGATTGGACGAGAGATGCGCTGCCCAGACTCTTCTTAGCGATAAGATTTTTCTCCGCTTTGGCCGACTCGTAGATGCGCCTGAAACATATGGCGTAGCCCACAAGGTAGTAAATCATAGGATAGTAAGCCACAGAGATAAAGAAGCTGCTCACCATGTAGCCCACAAGGCTCGCCTGCAACCCTATAGCCAGATAGTAGAAGCGGCGCTCTCTCTTCGCGTCGTCGAAAAGCTCCTCCTCAATCCCGCGCAGCCGCTTCAGAGGCGCTACGATGAACATGACGTAAGCGGCCAGCGCAATCATCCCCGTCTCCGCGCTCACCTGCGTGTAAGCGTTATGAGTTACGTGATCGCCCATGGAAACATTCTTGAAGTTGCCCATCCCTATCCCTAACAGAGGATGTCTGAGCGAGACGATTATGGACTGCTTCAGAAGCTGGCTGCGCGCAGCAGCCGAACCCAGAGTGTCCAGACCGGGAATGAAGATGGAGGCCAGACGCATCCAGTAGTTGCCGGGCGCTAATATGGCTAGAAGCAGAAGCGCGAACGCGGCTACGGCGCAGGCTGTGAATCTCTGGCGGCGACCGAATTTCCAGACGAGCGTCATCGTGACCGCCATCAATCCCAGAAACCCGCCGCGTGAAAAAGTGATGATGATGGTGGACAAGCAGAGCAGCACACACGCGCCGTAGATAATTTTCCGAATTCCGCCACGCGCGCCGAGTCCCAGCGCGAACGCTATAGGCATCATGGTCACCAGATAAGATGCCAGATCGTTCGGGTCTTCAAAAAACCCGCGAGCTATGCCGCCCCTGACCCTGTAACCCTCGATTGTCAGATTCCCCTGATGATAATCGCTCAAAGCGATGACGCACAGGATAAAGGCTATGGAGAGCGCAAGGTGCAGCATCTGTCTCAAACGCCGCTCGGTGCGAACGACGTTGACTAAAATTATGAAGATGATTGCGAACTTGCTGAAGTCTTTGAAGCTCTGGAACGAAGCTTCCGGGTCGTAGCCGAGCGGTATGGAGAGCAGGCTCATCAACAACAGCAGCAAGAGCAGGTTTACTTCGCGCGGTCTGGTGGTGAGAGTTCCTTCCAATCCAAGCTGTGCCGGGATGAATATGGCGAGCGTGGCGACCGCTATGATTAAAGGGAACTGTATGTGTATGAGCGCCTCGGAATACTGGTAGGGTCTCAGATACATCACGATGGTGAACAGCACAAGGCCGATGAAGCTGAACACGTGGCCGCGCCTCAGCACCTTCCCTTCACTTCCGGCTGCGGGCGCAGAGTGCGACACAGGCATTTGCGTCGTCTTCTCGCGCGGCGCATTCTCGTCAGCCCATGCGTCAACGCGATGCGGCCATTTCGCATCATCCGCTTCATCGGCGCATGCACGCGGCTTGCGCGTTACAGGCTCGTAATCCAGTTCTCTGTAGCTATTGTCCATCCGGTGTGCTCAAAAGCGGGGAGGTCGTCGCATGCAGGCGCGCCGAAAAGAAGGAGTTTGCCGCGAGCGCGCACCCGAAGTCCCTTTCCTAATTTAGACAGCCTTGCCGACCAGCGTCAAGAGAATACTTTAGCCGGTAGTGTCATAGCTTGAGGATAAAAGCCAATATTCATCGGCCTGATTTTTTCAAACCAGCCCGCTACTCTTTAACTGATAGCATGCCAAAGTGAAGTTAAATGATGAATGAATTGTTGTCCTTCGGCTTGACTTGTTAGTATTATCGAGATGGCAGAAGTCTTGAGTTTATGAATCTGCCGGGACAAAACTTTCCGCGCCTCCTTCGATAATCTCTGAGAGCCTGACGGACTTGAATAATACTTGTACGGCCAACAACTCTGCTATAAGGCTGCTCGCCGTGATGGAAGCGAGCACGGTCACAGGCCCTGCCAAGAATCTAATAGAGTTCTGCCGCTGCGCACGCTCCACAGATGACGAACTGCCTGCTGTCACAGCCTCTGTCGCCACGTTTCATCGCGGGCTGAACGTAATCGAGCAACACGCGCCGACGGAAAGCGCCAGACCAGAGTCAGTCGCACCCAATCGCTTCGTAGCGACGCTACGCGAGGCAGACATCAAGACTTACGTGATTGACGAGCGGTTCAGATTCGACACGCGCGTCATAGAGAGTTTGAGAAAGATCGTAAACGACTGCCCACCCGACATCATTCAAACTCACAACATCAAGTCGCATCTGCTCGTGAAGCTTTCCGGGCTGTGGAAGCGTTACACCTGGGTCGCGTACCATCACGGCTACACCACGACCGACTTGAAGATGCGCGTCTACAATCGCATTGATCGCTTTTCGCTGCCCTACGCAGACCGCGTAATCACCGTCTGCGATTCATTCGCGCGCGATCTCACACGCGCCGGCGTCGCGTTGGAGCGCATCTCAGTTCGTCACAACACTGTCCGCACGGACTGGATGACTGAGCGGCAGGATACGGACGAGCTAAAGGCCAGTGTGGGGATTAAAGAAGGCGAGCGCGTTATTCTGGCCGTCGGTCGCTTCTCGCGCGAGAAGGCCATTGCTGATTTGATCTCTGCTCTAGGTCACCTGCGTGACGCGAATCACGAACTTGTATTCAAGCTCGTGCTCGTCGGCGACGGCCCGGAAAGAGAGACGATTGAAAATCTGGCGCGCACCCTCGGTCTTTCAGATAGAATCGTCTTCATCGGGCAGGTCGCGGACGTGCGCCCGTACTACGCCATTGCCGATGTGTTCGCGCTCCCCTCACATAGCGAAGGCTCGCCCAACGCGCTGCTCGAAGCGATGGCTGCGGGCGTGCCCATCGTGGCGACTTCCGTTGGCGGCGTGCCCGAAATAATCACGCACTGCGAAACAGGGCTTCTGGTCGCGCCGCGCGATAAGCAGGAGATGGCAGAAGCTATCAATCGCATTTTGATGGAAGAGGATTTTGGGAAGAGACTTGCGGCGAAGGCACTTGCGCTGGTGCGCGAACGATTTTCGCCGGAAGCATACAGGCGCTCGCTCGTAGAGATTTACAGCGAGCTTGTTTCAAGCAATGCGCGCAAACTCTCAGGCGCGGCTTGAGCATATAGCGCACAAATCGCGGTGCGCCGGTTGATTATCAGGGAAACTTAAATTGAAAGTCTCCGTCATCATTCCACTCTATAACAAGGCCGGATACGTGCTACGCGCGCTTCGCTCTATATCTGCGCAGACGTTCACGGAGTTCGAGGTGATCGTTGTGGATGATGGCTCTACAGACGATGGCGCGCGTGTGGTTGCAGAGTACGAGGACGCGCGCGTGCGACTCGTTAGCCAGACGAATGCAGGGCCGGGCGCGGCGCGCAATCGTGGCGCGGCGGAAGCGCGCGGCGAATTCCTGGCGTTCCTGGACGCAGACGACGAGTGGTTGCCGGAATATCTTGAGGAGAGCTTGAAACTGCTTGAGGCATACGGCGCTGAAGTGGCCGCCGTCACGTCCGGTTATTTCGAGTACCCTTCGGGCGTCTCAAGAGAACAGATGTGGCGAGAGCGCAAAATCAAAGAAGGCATTTATCGTATCGACGCGGACACAGCGCCGATGCTGGTCGTGAATCTCATGGCCTACATGTCTCCGTGGTCAACCCTGATTCGTGCAGAGGTTTTCAGAAAGCTTGGCGGGTTCTACGACCGCGAGAAATGTCTGTATGCCGAGGACGCTTTTCTCTTCCTGAAAATTCTACTGAACGAACGGGTCGCCATCAACCTCAAGTCTCTCGTCAAATTTCATGTAGAAGCTTCGGGGTTGAGCAAAAATCTTCAGGGCGCGCGCCCCATCGAGCCGTTCCTGATTCACCCGGAAGAGATTGAGGCATTCTGCCCTGCTGAGCTAAAAGATTTACTTGCACGGGTGCTGATGATTCGTGCTATGAAGACGGCGTGCGTTCTGGGCTACTGGGGAGACTGGCGCAAGGCGGCTTCGATTAAAAAGAGGTTCGCCATTGCGGGTGCGTGGCGTCTGCCTTACTACGCGCCCTCGCTCGTCTGCTCGACGCCAGCGGGCGCAGGGATGGGAAAACTCCTGCGCTGGTTAGAATCCAAAAGAGCGAAGTCTCTTCCCGACCAGTCAACCCGTGCGATGAACGTCCCGGAGAATTAGCTACAACCGCAAGCCTCGCTCTATATCTTTTTATAACTGCATGTGGCCGAAGTTCTATTCATCACCGAGGACACAGAGGAAGAACAGCGGATTTGAGATTTCAGATTTCAGATTTGAAATCCTACGTGCTTCCTCTCTGCGTCCTCTGCTCTTCTATGAGTAGTCTCAGCTTCCTCTCTCGTCTTCGGTGATGAGTTATAGCTTGATTACACTTAGCCGCAGATTAATCAGCCATCATTTCTATCGGAAGCTGCTGCTATGGTTGTTGCAGGCCGCCTTTGCGTGACCGGTGGCTCGCGCACAGTCTCCCAGCGCGCGTATCTTTCGCCCCTGAAATATTTGTAGAACGCTATCAGCGATGCCAGGTTCGTGAGGACGAAATACTGCGGGAGCGCAAGCAGCCTGTTTCTTATTCCTGCCTTTTCAAGAATCCAGCCGACAAGCGCCAGCGCGTAGAAGCCGGATTGAGCCAGGGCGACGAGCGCGTAGAATGTGTGGCGCGGCGCTAGAGCGATTGAAGAAAGAAGTGTGGCCGCAAGGAAGAGCGGAACCATGTAGCGCATGACTTTATGCGAAAGCAGTTCGATGGCATAGAACCCGCTCCTCAACGGATTCATCATCGCGCGGTGACGCCACAAATCCGAAAGCGTCTGCGTGATGACGCGCACGCGCATGCGCAACTCCTTGCCAGCATGCCTGTTGGTCTCTTCGGTGCAGACCGCATTGGGTTCGTAAACTGCGCGAAGCCCCTGCTCGACCATCTCGGTGGCGATGATGAAATCGCTGCATGCCTCAGGGTATAGCGGGACGTAGGCAGAGCGGCGCACTGCGTAGAGACACCCGGAAGCGCCTATGAGCGAGCAGACGCGGCTCTCGCGCTCCTTTAGAAAAACTTCATAGCCCCAGTAGGAGCGCGCACCGCGTCCCACGCTCGAACTCGCCGGGTCAACGTAAATCAATCGGCCTGCAACGCAGCCCACAGTCCGGTCTGCGAAATCCGGCAGCATCACGCGCAGCACGTCCGGCTCGTAGAGCGTAGTAGCGTCGGAGAAGAGTATGATCTCGCCGCGCGCCATCTCTACAGCAGCGTTCTGCGCCGCAGTCTTGCCCAACCGCTCAGGCTGGCGATGCAATATAACGCCGCGCGACGCAAACTCTTTTGCTATCTCTTCCGTTCGGTCCGTAGAGCAATCGGATGCGACGATTATCTCCAGAAGTTCTTTCGGATAATCAAGCGCCAGCGTGTTCTCAAGTTTTGCCGCAAGGTCTCTCTCTTCGTTGTAGGCAGTGATGATAACGCTGACCGTCTGCATACATTCGCCGCGACGAACGTGGCGCGGGCGCACCCAACTCATAAGCACAAGCAGCATGGGGTAGACCGCATAGGTATAGAGAAGCGCCGCCACGCCCGACCAGAACACGATTTTTGCCAGCAACTCAATTCCCATAGCCGTTTCCGCCGCAGGCGCGCCCGCAAGCGGATTATACAGTCTATTCGGTCAGCCACGCCCGCCGAAAAGCCGGGCGAGTGTACGAGTTATTAATTCCTGAGAAGCTATTTAAAAATTCAGAGGATTAAAAGCTTCGGTTAGGAACTATATATGTGTAGTCAACGGGGGATTCCTGCAATTCGTGCTCCGGCAAAAGGCAGAATGTTGAATACAAAAGCACTCGGTTGCAGCGCATTGCTTCTACTGCCCGTGAACATTTAACGCCTATCGAGCCTGTCATTCAGCTTCGAGGTTACGCATCAGAGCTTATTAATATCTTTCTTCAAACTCTCTAAACGCCGCTTCCAGTTTCCATTCAAGCTGCGCCTTGCTGTTATGCTCAAGAAACTGTCTGCAACCGGGTGAAATGCTGCTCGGTTGCGCGTTTGCGCACTGTGGAATAGATGTAAATCGTCTCGCGTCGCTCCACAGGCTCTCGCCTGCGATAAAAGCATGTTCCAGGCTCGTGCGAGCCATAGCTTTAAGCTGAGCGTAGTTTAATCCCTGCTCCTCAACTGCCTTCAAATATTCCAGCGTCATCTCGGAGCGCGATACGCCTTCGTCGTCCGTGGCTAAGGCCACAGGCACGCCGTACATCATGTATGCTGCCAGCGGATGCTTCGACCCGCGCACGCCTAAGATAGAATCATTGCTGGTAAGACAAATCTCCACCATCACATTGCGCTCGGCCATCTCGCGCAGCAAAGCTACGGCATCATCTTCCTGCATTACATCTATTCCATGCCCTATACGCTCTGCATGTCCCATCTCTACGGACTGGCGAATATGAAAACTGAGACCGACGGGCGGAACCATCCCCGGAGCCAACTCGCCCGCATGCAGCGTAATATGAACTTTGGGATAGAGACGATGAAGGTAGTCCAGCATTCGCATGTGCAGCGAAAAATCGCGCATGGGAACCAGCCAGTCTTCCGGCATCACCAGATTCAGCCCCACCACGCGCGAATCAACGCTCGCCATCTCGAATCCTGTGAGTATCTGCGCGAACACCTCTTCCGGCGCAATGCCGCGTGAGACCTGGTAGAGATAGCGAATTGTGACCTCGCACCCACGGCCCGCCTGCACGTTTCCGCACCCGAGTATGGCGCGACGTTTCGCCTCCATATCATCTATGACTTTACGCGCCGAAGCGACTACTTCCCTTAAACCGTTAGCCAGCAGCCTTTCCCTCATCTTTCCGAAGTCTTCATCCCAACCGAGCTTACTACCAAGTTGCGAACTCTGCTTGTTGTCAGGAGTCAGCATCAACTCCATGTAGCTCACGCGCTCCGAGGAAGCGCGCGAAGCTACATCCGCCGTCATCTCGCCGAATCGCCCGTCTGTCGCCAGACCGAACTTCGCAAACGTGTCGAAGAAGTGGTCATGACCGCTCTGCCCGGAATATTCCCAGTTACGCATTGACCAGGCGTCTATCATGCGGCGGTATAGAACTACGTCACTCAGAGCCGCTCTCACAGGCGGGCGTCCTCCGCTCGCCTCACTGCACGGCGGAGGCAGGGCAACGAGCGTCTGCCTATCTACACAGAGGCCAGCCTGCGCCGCCCATTCGATATAGGTTTCGGCATAGACAGAACCCGAGAGGTGGTTATGCAGGTCGCCGCCCTTCGGCATCTTTCTCAGAAAGGCGTAGAGCAGCGTGTGCTGGTTTCGGATTGAATCGAAGTACCGCTCTGCCTGCTGTTCTGAGGGAGTGTTCCTT
>DATHJK010000263.1:0-7242 GCA_035316225.1 Pyrinomonadaceae bacterium | reverse complement strand
CCCTGGCTTGGGCCGGACATCTGCGACCACCTGCGAGATTTGAAAGAAGAGGGAGTTTCCCATTTGGTAGTCGCGCCCGTAGGATTTATTTCAGATCACATGGAAGTGCTCTACGATCTGGACACGGAGGCGCGCGGGGTCGCGGCAGAACTTGGCATGAACATGATTCGTTCGGCAACGGTCGGCACGCATCCCGCATTCGTCCAGATGATACGCGAGCTGATTCTGGAGCGCACAAACGGCGCACCGAAAAGATTCATGGGCACACGCGGCGCAAGCCACGATACCTGTCGGACAGATTGCTGCCTAAGAAGGGATGAAGGAAGGGATGAAGGATGAGGGATGAGGGATGAAATGGGTTGAGCTAATTGCGTGTTGACGCTTTAGCTCATTCTTATTCATCCCTCATCCCTCATCCCTCATCCCTTCCATCCTCCCTGCTCTTCATCGGGGTTACTTATGAAAATTTTGATTCTGGGCGGAACAGTCTTTCTGGGTCGTCATATTGTTGACGCTGCGCTTGTGCGCGGCCATGAGGTGACGCTTTTCAATCGCGGGCAGCAAAATCCCGAACTCTACCCGCAGGTAGAGAAACTGCACGGAAACCGCGACGGAGATTTGGAGGCATTGAAGGGGAGACGTTGGGATGCTGTGATTGACACCAGCGGCTTCGTACCGCGCGTCGTACGCGCTTCGGCTGAGCTACTGGCTGATGCCGTGGAGCTTTACGTCTTTGTTTCATCGCTCTCCGTTTACGCAGATTTCTCCCGGCCCGGTTTGAATGAAGAGGCGGCAGTGGCAACCGTGGCGGACGAAACTTCTGAAGATGTGAACAAGCATTACGGCGCGTTGAAGGCGTTGAGTGAGCAGGCTGCCCGTGCTGTGATGCCGGGTCGAGTTCTAATTTCGCGCCCCGGATTGATTGTCGGCCCGCATGATCCTACGGGTCGCTTCACCTACTGGCCTCGCCGCGTCGCACAGGGTGGCGAAGTCCTTGCGCCGGGAGAACCCGCACGACACATACAGTTCATCGATGCCAGGGATTTGGCTGAATGGATTGTCAGGATGGCGGAGAAACGCGCCAGCGGCGTTTACAATACGAGCGGCCCTGAAAAGCTGCTGACGATGAATGAATTTCTTGACGAATGCAGGAGAGTGAGCGGAAGCGATGCGCGATTCACGTGGGTGAGCGACGAGTTTCTGGAGAAAGAGAATGTAGATCAGTGGACGGGGCTTCCTCTCTGGATTTCCGAAAAATCGGGCGAGGATCATCGCGGCTTCATGGCTATGGATTCATCTAAGGCTATTGCGGCGGGTCTCAAGTTTCGCCCGCTGGCTGAAACCATTCGAGACACGCTTGGCTGGCTTGCGGAAACTTCGGAGGAAGCATTCTCGGAGACCTCCGGCGGATTGGAGAGAAAGCCGGCAGGCATCACACGCGAGCGCGAGGCCGAGTTGCTCAGCGCGTGGCACGACCGTTAGATATAATCAGAGAGAATTTCAGTTGAGCGTATGGGAAGCAGGAATCAAAGAGGAAGCCGAAGAGAAATTCAGAACATCGAATCTCAAATTTGAGATTTCAGATTTGAAATTCCTCTTTATGTAACTTCCGTGCTCTTTGTGCCTGCGGTTGTGAACCGCCTTTTTCCATGCATCCATCGGAAATTCTCTCTACATCTCAAAAATTTCTCGGGATGGACACGAAGAGAAAACTTCGGCGCGTTCTCATCATTGGCGGCGGAATCAGCGGCCTGGCGGCGGCGCATCGCATTCTGGAACAGAACAGTCCCAAAAACCTTTCCATAGAAGTGCTGCTCATAGAAGCCTCGTCGCGGCTGGGCGGCATCATCAGAACCGAGCGGCGCGATGGCTTTCTTCTGGAAGCAGGCCCCGACGCATTTCTATCCGAAAAGCCCGAGGCCGTAGAGTTGGCCCAAAGATTAGGCATCGCCGATCATCTCATAGAAACGAACAGGGAAAACCGTCGCAGCTTCATTGTACGCGATGGCCGACTTCACCCGGTGCCGGAAGGTTTTCAGCTTCTTGCGCCGAGCCGCTTCCGGCCTTTCTTAACTTCCGGCATCTTCAGCATCAAGGGCAAAGCTCGCATGGCGCTTGATCTGGTGCTTCCTCGTCGCCGGGAGACAAATGGCGCGGGCGATGAAAGCCTTGCGCAATTTGTTAGAAGGAGATTGGGGCAGGAGGCGCTTGAGCGCATGGCGCAGCCAATGGTCGGCGGAATCTACACGGCAGACCCTGAGTTGTTGAGCCTGCGCGCAACCATGCCGCGTTTTCTGAAGATGGAGCGCGAGCATAGAAGTCTTATTCTGGCGATGTGGCGAGCGCGTAAAACTGCTGAAGCCGAGCGCTCGCAGAAATCCGGCGGAGCGCGCTACAACCTCTTTCTCTCTTTCGACGAGGGGATGCAAACGCTCGTCGATGCAATCGCGGGGAAATTGCCGCCAGCTTCTATTCGACTGAACACGAAAGCCGATTCTTTAAGTTTCGATGAAGGAAACGGAAAGTGGCTGGTTCAAACCTCCAAAGGTGAAAGAATCGGGACGGATGCGCTCTGTCTTGCTCTTCCCTCATACTCGGCTGCCGCGTTGTTAAAAGAGACGGACGCGGCGCTTGCCCGTGAGCTTGAAGGAATCGCTTATGCTTCGTCAGCTACCATCAATCTGGCCTTCAGGCGCGAGGACGTTCCACATCCGCTCGACGGATTCGGCTTCGTAGTTCCTTTCGTAGAGAAGCGCTCAATCATCGCCTGCTCTTTCAGCAGCGTTAAATTCGCGGGTCGCTCACCCGACGGCTTCGTCCTGTTGCGCGCATTTCTGGGCGGCGCGCTTCAGCCGGAGATTTTCGCCCTAGACGAAGATGAAATGCTCGCAGCAACGCGCAGAGACCTCAAGCTGCTAGGCATCGAGCGAGCGCCTACGCTCTCTATGGTTCAAAAGTGGCCGCGCTCTATGGCGCAGTACCACGTGGGACATATAGAAAAGGTTGAACGAATTAACAAACGACTTGAGAAATTCCCGACTCTAAAGCTCGCTGGCAACGCTTACAGTGGCGCAGGCATTCCAGACTGCATACGCAGCGGGTGGAGCGCAGCGGAAGAGATTCTTAATGCGGAAAAAGCCGATGCCGGATGTTAGTCGAATGATTTCGACCAGCATACAGTATCTTCTTCTTGACTGGCGCGTTGTTTTAGCATAGAAGCATTGGCTCACGCTCGGACTTCCACCCATGAGGAGTCTACAGAAATGTCTGAACAAGACGACACTAACAGGCAAGCTCACAACTTTGAGATTGAGCAACGGCTCAGGCACATGAACGAGGAGTGGGTCAGGGCGTTCGTTGAGCGCGACGCGGCCACGCTGGAACGCATCATGGCCGACGATTTTTTCTTCACCTATCCGCTTGAAGGCGACGACAGAGAGCAGTTCATAGGTGACATTGTTTCTGGCGACCTGACCGCAGAATTTCTCAACCGCGAGAAGGTGGCCGTGCGCGTGTTCGGAAGCACCGCCGTGCTCACGTGCATGGACAAGGCCAAGTGGTTTTATAAAGGAAGAGAGATTTCAGGACAGTATAAGACCGTTCACGTCTACTCTGAGCGCGACGGGCAATGGCAGCTTGTGGCCGTTCAGGCCTGCCCGATTACTTAACCCTGAAGCAATTCTAAATTGAAGTGTTGGAAGTAAGATTGATTATAGAGAAGAATAGAGCATTTGAGATTTCAAATTTGAAATCAGGAGTCTTTAATCCTCTGTGTAATCTCCGTGCTCTTCGGTGTCTTCGGTGGTGAACTACCGCGTCCTACACTCAACTGAGATTCTCAAGGGGAAGGCCGCCCGCCTCTGCTATTTCGGGCCAACTCTTCTATCCAGTCCGCATTCGATTTCATGCTTGGCACGAAAGCCTCGCGCGGTGCGCGCGTTTCGACCAGCATGTTGTCGTCCGTGTTGATTGCAGCCCCGGCCACAGCCGCGTCCAACTGCGACTCATCACAAACGTACCATGATTCCAGAGCGCCACTACCATCCATGCCGACGCGCGCAAGCTCCGCGCGCACCAGCGGGTCTACGATTCTTTCGCTCACATGAGCCAGAGAAAGCGGCACGTTGCTTCCGATAAGAATTAAATCTTTGCCGCGCGCAGCGCCGCCCACGCGAAAGACTAAGACGTGCGGGAACACGCTACGGAAAGTTGCCAGCACCGTTCGGATGCTCTCTGTCGAAAGCTGGTAGGTTTGAAGCCACTGCGCGAATACGCCTTCGTCGTTTAGTCGGCTGCGCCCAAGCTCGAAGAATTCTCGTGTGAATAGATTAGCAACGCCGGGAACCCAGGGGTGGCTAGGCTCTGAAACGATAATGTCGTAGCGCGCAGGATTGACGCGCAGGTAAGCACGCGCGTCGTCAACTATCAGCTTCAAACGCGGGTCGCCCAGAGGTGCGTGGTTGACGTGGTTGAAGAATTCGTCGGCTTGAATCACTCTAGGCTCAAGCTCTACGCAGGCGAGCGATTTTATCTCAGACTGAAGCATCGCGCCGACGGTCACGCCTGAGCCGTAGCCTACTACCAGAGCATTATCGGCGCGCGGAGCGACGAGCATCGGCAGTTGGCCCAGCATCACCTGCGTCGGCATGTCATCTCTGTCCGATGCATTCGTGCGCCCGTTGATCGCAAGTGAGCGTATGCCCCAATCCTCACGCACGGAGACGGTCGCGGTCGGCCCTTCATAAAACATCAGTAGCTTGTGAGTCTCCGGCCCTGTCGCTTGATTCGGCTCGTCGCTCCCGCTCCCGCGCGATCTGGCGAGCACGCGCACGAAGCTGTCGTAAACTCCCTTAGAGAGATCATCAAGATTAAGCGCTGGCGCGATGATGAAAAGCAGCACGACGAGCGCGAGGGTAGCGCCCGCCGCCAAAGCGCGTCCCAAACCCGCCTCAATCTTCTTCGGCCTGTACGCAACCCCGGCCACAATCACGCATAGCGCCGCCGCGAAAAGAATCGTGAACCGCACGCTCGCTTTCGGGATGAGCAGGAAGCCAGCGCCCCACGCTCCCATGATAGCGCCCAGCGTATTGACCGCGTAGCTTCTTCCCACAAGCCTGACCGATTCCATCTCGCCGCTTGCGCGCCCGGCCCACACCAGCACCAGCGGCATAATCATCCCCATCAATCCGGCGGGAATGAGAACGATTAACGCTGCGACGAGAATTTGCAATCCCATCAATCCAGACCATGAGTTAATTTGAAGTTGTAAGCCTATAGTCCATAGAAACGTGGGCGCTTGATTTGTAATAGCGATGCTTAGAACGAGCGTGAATGCAGTGACAAGCTCGATTGTAAGAACCGTTTTGAGAAGATTCTTAGAACCCTGCTTGCGCGAAACCAGGTATGACCCTGTGGCGAGTCCGAGCAGAAAGAGCGCGACGACGATGCTGAAGGCGTAAGTGCTCGAACCGATTATCATGGTGAGCACGCGCGACCAGGCCACCTGCACGCTGATGGTCACAAAGCCCGAAACGGCAGCGCACAGGAACCAGAAATTCTTTCCGCCCTCACGCTCGCCCCCGTTAACATTGCTGCCTCGAGGCTCTCCGTTCACCTCAGAATGCTCTACAGCGCTGCTATCATCATCACTCGCCTCGAACCTTCGTCCGAGACTTCTATCAACAAGAATCGCAGTAGCGCCTATGGCTAGATTCGCAACGGCAGCGACGAGAATTGTCGTGCGAACGCCCGCGAAAGGAAGAAGCACGAAGCCCGCCACGAGCGTGCCGAGGATTGCGCCCGCGAGGTTGCAGGTGTACAGACGCGCGACAGTGGTTTCACTCCGAACGGGCGAGCGCAACAACGCAGCAGAGAGAACAGGCAGCGTCGCTCCCATCAAAACGGTCGGCACAAGAAGCAGCGCGCACGAGAGCGCGAACCTCCACGTGCTAAACGCGAAGAAGCCCGGATGAAATCTTTGCCAGACAAGAGCGTAAACCGAATCAGCCGCGCGGAATAGCAGAGGCACGGCCAGCGCGTAAAGCGCGATTCCAATCTCAAGCAGACCATAGGCGCGCAGCGGTCTTTTCACTTTTGGGCCAACACGTCCTGCCCACGCGCTGCCCAGCGCAAGCCCGCCCATGAAAGCCGCGAGCACTGTGCTCACTGCGAAAGTCGTCGCGCCGAACACAAGGCCGAGCATACGCGCCCACAGCACTTCGTAGATCAATCCTGTAGCGCCTGAAAGAATGAAGCAGACGGAA
This sequence comes from Pyrinomonadaceae bacterium, assembly GCA_035316225.1. Classification (GTDB taxonomy): domain Bacteria; phylum Acidobacteriota; class Blastocatellia; order Pyrinomonadales; family Pyrinomonadaceae; genus 3-1-20CM-3-53-8. The sequence goes on along the minus strand of DATHJK010000263.1, from coordinate 979 downwards.
ACAGGCAGGAGTATGCGATTAGAGTAGACGAAATTAGTCTGGCTGTTTTCGGTAGTCGGGATTGATGACATGAAGAATGAAACTTTACAGATAGATTACGTGCGACGTGCGCCATATGTGAGAAGGTATGGTGCCTCGCTCGGCTGCTGTCAACAGTATAACGTAGTTGCCCTCGCCCGCGGGCGTAAATTCTTCATTATTCTCTACGGACTGCTTCGATTCAGAATCTCTCATCTCCGGCTCGCTCCCACCGGGCTGAACAAGCGCGAGCCGTCTGAGGCAGGCGTAAAGCTGCTCCTGGCCTGTGCCGAACGGCTCTCGCTCCTCGCCCAGCATCAGACGCACCTCAGCGCGCTCCTTTATGAAGTGCGCGACCAGTGAGGCCGCAAGCACCACGCCGCGCTCGAATTTCGACTTGAACTCTTTCTCGTCCGAGTCATCAGGAATGCCGGTGTCCAGAGCTATGGTCACGCGCCGCTCGTCTTCAGCAGTGAACTCGCGCACGATAAGGCGACGCGCGCGCGCCGTTGACTTCCAGTCAATGTGCCGAAGATCGTCCTGCGGCTGGTAGTCGCGCAAACTCAGCAGGTCGTGTCCCGCGCCTCTACGCAAGGAGGCCAGTTGTCCGGCGCTAATGGGAAGCAGGTGCAGTTCGTCGCTCGCGGGCAATGGTTTCGGATAAACGATGATGTCAACGTCGCGCGCTCGCAGGCGGCGGCGGCGTCGGAAGAAGCCGAAGGGGAACGCGGTTGAAAGCTCGAAGCCTGTAATCAGAACGTGGCCGCGCCGTTTGAAAAGCTGCTCGACGCGCTGCTCTGCGGCCACCTTATGCGGCACATAAGTGAAGTAAGCGAGCGTGCGTTTGCGAAAACGAATTCGCCTTCGCCTCTTCTCATCTGGATTAACAGGCCCGCGCGCCTCTATCAGAATCGAGCAGGAAGGCAGCAGACGCTTCCTGTTTCGCAGCATGATGATGACC
>DATHJK010000262.1:0-11805 GCA_035316225.1 Pyrinomonadaceae bacterium | reverse complement strand
TAAGAGGATGCGCTGGTTCTTAGCTCCGTAGGAGCGATATAACAGTAGCCCACGTCGTAAGACGTGGGAAGTAAGTCAATCATAAAGAGAAGAAGCCCCGCAAGGGGCGACATAAATCCATCATCAATTATGTCGCCCCTTGCGGGGCTTCTTCTCTTTATGTGAGGTCTGAGTCCCAGCACTGACGTGCTGGGCTACTGATATATCGCCCCTTAGCAGGGGCTGACCACACTGAATTGCAATCGTTAATAACGAGGTTACGTCACGCCGCAACGACATTACGCGCCTACGGAATGACGTTCCCGCCCAATAGAATAATGTTCCCATGACAGGAAATGGCGTTCCGATGTTCGGGAATGGCATTCCGATGTTCGGGAACGTCGTTCCGTTACGTGGGAACGTCGTTCCGCTATGTGGAAACGACGTTCTAATCTTCAGGAATAGCGTTCCCGCTCATCGGAACGCCGTTCGAGTGTCCGGCAATGCCATTCCCTCGTGCCGGAACATCGTTCCGCCATAGCGAGCGCTACTGCTGTCAGTACCGCCTGAGAGGAGGGATGAGGGATGAGGGATGAGGGATGAAATAAGAAGGAGTCAATTGCGTGTTGACCTGTTCACTACATTCTTATTCATCCCTTCGCCCTCATCCCTCATCCTTTGAAAGAACTGCTCTTGCCCTTATCGCTCGTTACTTATCACTAATCCGGGTATCTCGGCTGTGACGACGCGCGTGTTGTATCGTTCGATGTAAGATTGCCTCTCATCCGTCATGGGATAGGTTTCCGGCGGCGAGTAGGGATACCTGCTCATGCCGTGAAAAGGCAGAGGCGCAACCTCGTCGGGACTGGCCGAGTTGATGTCCATCTCTTTGCTGAAACCGTCGGCGTAAAGCAGGAACGTGCGAGTCCAACCTGCTGGCAGTGGTGGCAACGCAGTCGCGTCGAACGATAGACTTATCTCATCGCCGGGTCTTGAAATGACGAACATATCATCTGAAAATTTCAGAAGCTCGCGCACGTCGCCTGTGCGCGTGTAATGACCGGGCATGACTTTCCAGGGCGAAGCTAAGGACACTTTCCGGTAATCATACGTGAAAGGTTCGTGCCCGTCCGGCGTTATCTCTTCGGAAAACCCGCGCCAGCCTAGTTCCGCTGCAACAGGGTCAAGCCGCGTCATCTCTGCGGGCGCGCGTCCGTCCGAAGTGTCTACGAGAATCTGATCCCAGTAGATACGCATGCTGGTCACTATGCGAACATCGCGGCTCGCGGATAAGAATTTTCCAGTGAGATCAACCGTCACGGTCTGCGGTCTGCCGACGGGGATGCCTATGTCTTCGATGACAGTCTTCCAGTTTCCCTGCGCGTCTCTGACCTGAAGAGCGGGCAGTTTCATCTCTGCGCCGTGCTGCGATGCGGCCACGTTGTCGCTTGACCAGGCGTAATCAGTCCAGCCCGTCAGAAGCAGAAGATAGCGCTCATTAGCATTCTGATTATTCTCATCAAACTTCAGAGTTAGCTGATGCTCGTCTGCGTAGCCGCGCGGATTGCGTAGCCGGAAACCATCAACATACTTGCGGTCGAGTTTCAGAATCCGGTCAAGAACATTTCGTCCACTGTCATCGAAAGCTGCAAGTGGAGCATGCGCGCCCCGTGTGGTGTAAAGCTTGAAAGGAGGCAGAGGCGGATCAATCATTCCTTCGTTCGGATAGACTTCGACGCCTGCGGGATGCGCGACAGCTATCAACTGCAAACGGTCAACATAAAGAGCCTCTTCCAACTCGTTTGTCACGCGCAGATCATAACGCCCGTTTCGCTCTCTCAATTGATCGCCGCGAATGCGAACGTACTCGTCCGGGTCTGGCCGGTTGTAGCGACCGGGTTCTTCCAGATAACCCATCTCGCCGCCGCCCATGAAATCCGTGACGAACTCGAACCGCTCGCCGTTCCACGTGTAGAGGTATGGGCAGGATGAAGGCTTACGGTCAAGCTCTGTGATTGATAGATTGAGAGGGCGATTTGTTTCCCTTCCCTGATTTCTCGCTTGAGCCGCTTCGCCAAACTCCGTCTCGGCCTGAACAATTCCAGCAGGCCATAGCACGCGCACTGCATCGGGCGCATAGCGTTGGCCCAATCCGAAAACGATGTCGGCGGGCGCGGGCGCAGGATAAGCCGCGTAAGCTTCAAGCCGCTGCACCAGGCTTCCCGCACGCATCTCGACTTTCGCCTGCACGCCGCTGCGATTGCTCACCTTTCCCTTCAACTGCACGCGCAGCGAACGGTTGCGATTGCCGCCATCGTTGCGCGCAAATCTCAACCCGCCGGTCGCAGAGCGAAGAATTAAATCAGTATCCCCGTCGCCGTCCACATCGCCAGCCGCGAATGCGCGCAGCCACGGGCCGGGCGCAAAGCTAATTCTATTACCGTTGTTACTGACCGCGCGTATCAAGCCGGATGAGACCGCTTTTGGCCCCACTTCATCCCAGCCGTCTCCTACGTTGCGCACTAGACGAGTTCCGTAGCTGGAGGTGACCAGAAGGTCTAGCAGCCCGTCGTTATCGTAATCCAGAAAATGAGCGGTAGCGTCCTGTGTGCCGAACATCAGGTGCCATGATTCGAGCACGTCCTCTTGAATCTTGAAATGGCCGTGCCCGTCGCTAAGGGCTAACATGCCGCGCGCATGCGTGTCGCTGAAGAAGAAGTCCGGGAAGCCGTCTTTGTTCACGTCGCCAACCGCCGCGCTCGTGTAATCTCCGCTGAAGTTAAGGCCGACATCTTCGGCAACATCCCTGAACGTTCCGTCGCGCATGTTGCGATAGAGAACGGGGCGAGCGCCGCGATTGACCACCAGCAAGTCAACGTCGCGCCGGTCATCGAAATCTGTCGGCACGACCGCTACCGCGTGCCCCTGCATGCCAGCGACTTTCGCGCTTGCAGTTGCATCCGTGAATGTGCCGTCGCCGTTATTTCTCAGGAGCAGATTCGGCGCGAGGGCAAACCTGTCCGGCGACATGAGTGGGCTGTAAGTCATGGGAGTCTCGCCGCTCCGAGTTAACGGCTTGCTCAAGTCTGCGAAGCCCGCTATGAAGATGTCCAGATCGCCGTCGTGGTCGAAGTCCAGAAAAGCGGCTGAGACGGAAAGGTAAGGATAGTTGGGAATCTTTGCCGCAGCCGTCACGTTTTGAAAACGCCCGCCACCCAAATTCCGGTAGAGCGCCAAGCGACCGTAACGCACTACGAAAAGGTCTTGCATTCCATCGTTATCGTAATCTCCTGCGACGGCAGCAATGCCGACACCGGCATTGCTGCCGGCAAGACCTGATTGCGCCGTGACATCTGTGAACCGCCCGTTGTCATTCCGATAAAGACGCTGCTCCGCCCTCCTGACTTCAAATAGATCGAGGTCGCCGTCGGCGTCGTAATCGAAGAGCGTTATGCCGCCGCTGAATTCTGAAGCAAGATCGTCGCGCGTGGCATCGTTATATTCGCGCTGCCCTGATGTCTGAAGGATAGAGCTACCCGAAGACTTTGTTCTCTTAATTGCAGATGAAGCCGAGCGCGGGAAAGTTCGGGCTGTCGCATCGTTGAATGTGACGGCGGGCGTCCGTCTATCAACGAGACCTGCTTCTAAGCCTGTCGAAGCTACGGCCTCGGCGTAGCGCCCCTGCTCAAGATAGTTCTGTCCTATGACAGTGCCAGCGCCGCTCGCTCGAAGCTCTTGAAATTTTTGAATGAGACGCTGGCCTTCCATGCGCTCGCCCGTGCGTGTCAGCGTGATCGCAAGGTTGTAAACGGCAGTTGCATTGTATGGCTCTGCGTCAATGGCTGCGCGGAATCTCTCGATTGCTTCCTTGTATTTGCGTTGTTGAGAATAAAGTTGGCCCAAGCTTACATTCGTGCCCACGTCCTGCGGGTCAATCTTCAGGACTTGAAGGAAATCTTCTACGGCCTCGTCCACGCGATTCTGCGCTTTAGCAATCAGCCCCATGATGTAGTAGGGCTGCGGCGCATTCGGACTCAGAACCAGCGAAGCTTTAGCCTCGCGCAGAGCGCCTTCCACGTCCGGCTCGTTGTAAAGCGCTATGCTCAGGTTGATTCGCGCAAGTGCCAGATGCTCGTCAATCGCCAGCGCTCGCGTGAACGCTTCCACCGCGTCGCGGTACTTGAACTGTTCCAGGAGCGCCACGCCCAAATTATTCTCTCTATAAGCCTGCTCGCGCGCGAGGAGCGGAGTTGCCGAGGTTGAAGATGTTTGAGGGCTTGAAGCTGTAAGGACAGGCGGCGCGTTCGCGTTTCGCTTCACCTGTGCCGTAGAGCTTTGGAATAGAAGCAGTGAGGAGAGGGAGAAAGAGAGAACGCTTTTGAATAGATTCATGCAAATGACTTACGGCGTCAGATTTCTATCGGATTGAAGAGGAACTCGATCTACGAGACATGCCTGTCAGAATTTTTTTCGAGCCGCGCACGCCCCGCTACTCATTAAGAACCTTTCCGGCTCGCGCTTCTACCTCGCAACGATTACTACGTAATCGCGCCCGCTGTAGAGTCTCACATTCGCGCCTTGCGCAACCATCATAAGCGGGCGCGGTCGTCTAAAGCTGCCGTCCCTCGTCGTCGGCACGCTGAACAGCTTGCTGCTGGCGAGGTCCAGTATGTTCATCTGCCCGGTGTCTGTGAACCCGAAGCCGTAAGCTCCCACGTCCAGATCATGATCCCCAATCTTGATCTTCGAGTCAGTGATGAAAAAGCCTTCGTAAACAGCCCTGACATCCGCCGAATAGCCGGAGGTGTCAACCAGTCCGACTACGACGTAGCGGTTCTCTGCGAAGCGAGCCGCAGCCGAGTTGCGCATCTGCGTCGGCGCGCTCTGTCCGGCAAAGTAGAAACTGGTCGGCACAACGCGGGTCAAATCCGCGCCCGTAAGCACGACTGCGCCGCTCGTCTGCGCGCCCGTCACGGCCATAGAGCCGGATAGAGCCAGCGCAACGGCCAGAGCCATAGAAAAGAGACGCAATTGGTCGCGCATATTTTCTCCTTACAATGTAATGATTAACTCAAAACAGTCTGCACAAACAGATTCGTTCCCCGTCACCCTAGAAATCAAAATCGAGCGACGCCACTGATTTTGAGGAGAAGATAACCGGAACGTGGCAAAGTTAAGATTGTCTGCGCCTGGCTGTCAAGACTTTCGCGCATGGCTCAACTTCTGTTACGCTTTCGGCCTGAAGCTCAAGCAACGTTCTGGAGTTACAAAGCTCTTACGTTCTCTCTATGCGTTCTTTGCGCCTGATAGCGAGAAATTCTATCTCACACTGTAGACGTAAAGAAGAGCGTAAAGTAATTTTTGCAAGACGGTTCAAATCATAGGTTCAGTTGAATGTCCCTAATAATCTCCCTTCTTGGCATTCTTCTCATCATAATCGTTCTCTGGGACGCATTCGAGACGATCATACTGCCGCGCCGAGTGACGCGCCGTGTACGCTTGACCAGCGTGCTTTACAAAGTCGCGTGGACGCCCTGGTCTGCGCTTGCCAGGAGCGTCGGGAACAAGAAGCGGCGCGAGAAGTATCTGGGATTGTTCGGCCCGCTCTCGCTGCTGATGCTGCTCGCGGTCTGGGGTATGGCGTTAATAGTAGGCTACGCGCTGCTGCACTGGGCCAATAGCACGAGTCTGAACGTGCCAGCCGAAACCGTCTCGTTCCGAACTTACATGTACATGAGCGGCGTCACTTTTTTCACGCTCGGATACGGCGACGTTGCGCCTCTGGGGCATCTGGGGCGCACGCTGGCCGTGTTCGAGGCCGCAACGGGCCTCGGACTTCTGGCAATCGTCATAGGCTACCTGCCCGTTCTTTATCAAGCGTTCTCTCGCCGCGAAGTGAATATTTCATTACTGGATGCGAGAGCAGGCTCGCCATCCAGCGCTGCGGAGTTGCTGCGGCGTCATGGCGAGAGCGGCCACTTGAGCGATCTGGCACCACTGCTGCACGAGTGGGAGCGGTGGTCTGCCGAATTGCTGGAAAGCCACCTCTCCTATCCTGTGCTCTGCTTCTTCCGCTCGCAGCACGATAACCAGTCATGGCTCTCATCGATGACTACCATACTGGACACGTGCGCTCTGGTGATGGTCGGCGTTGACGGCGCTCCGGCATGGCAGGCTCGCTTAACCTTCGCCATGTCGCGCCACGCGGTCGTTGACATCGCGCAGATTTTCAACACTGCGCCGAGCGCGCCCCTTTCCTGCTCGAACCGTCTTTCGCCGGAAGACCTCGCGCGCCTGCGCAAGATTCTTGAGGATACCGGAGTCCCCTTTCGAGATGGCGATGAAGCAGACCGCCGACTGGCAGAGCTTCGCGCGATGTATGAGCCTTATGTCTTTGCGCTATCGGAGCTGCTGTTGATGCCGCTGCCGCCGTGGATTCTTGGAGCAAACGCGATTGACAACTGGAAGACTAGCGCTTGGGGAAGAATACAATGAAGGGATGAAAAAGCAGTAATGAATGCAGAGTGCAGAGTGATGAATTAAACGCTTTTCAGTTCATTACTCATCATTCTGCATTCTGCACTTTCTTCCTCATCCCTCCGCCCTCATCCCTTCTAAAACGGCCTCTTCACCGAGCGCAAGAATCTCTTCATGTATGGCTCGGCGCTCGACCAGTAGCTTTTTGAAGAAACGGCTGCGCGTGCCGAAGAAGGTGAGGGCGCGAAGCGTGCCAACGAAGCGATCTAACTCCTCGAAGAATCTGACCGCAGCGTAGCCCGCAATTGGAATCAGGACTAGAGCGGCGAGCGCTATGGGCCAACCCGCGAATCTGAAGAGCAGGAAAGCTACGAGCAGCCAGGTCATCGGGAACAAGAGCATCGCCGCTATTATCTTCACAGTAGAGATTACGTCCTCGGCCTCGCGCGAGAATGTCGTAGCTACGTAGCCCGCCAGTTTATAAGCAGGGTAATGCACGATCATGCCGGCGAGCGCTATGGGAGAAAGAAGCGTGAAGAGGATAGCGCGCGATAATAGATGAAAGATAACCTGACTGCCCGAACCCGAACTCTTCGGAACAGCAAGATCGTCTGTTTCCAGCCCGGCCTGCTTCAACTCCTCCTCGAAGCGTGTGAGGCGCGCCACCAGCGCAGACAATCTCTCGGGCGAGCGCGATTGTAGATGCGCGTAGCCCTCGATGAATCGCTGTCGCAACTCAAGCTCGCGCGCAAGAAGCCCCTTCTCTTCGGATGCCTGCTCTGCCGACGAAAAGATTTTTTCAGCGCGGGCAATGAGCGCGAGCGCCTCTTCATGCTCGGCATTGAGCACAACTTCGCGCAGCGCCTGCTCAATCTGCGCGGAAAGCGCGCGCACGGCTTTGTGCGGCAACTCGCCGTCCGCTTCAATCTCTACAGGCTCGACCTTTATAGGCTCGCCGAAACAGAGGAGCGCGGAGCTGCGAAAGGTTGTCTTCGCAGTGTAGTAAAGCCCTGCGGGAACGATTTTGAGATCGAGCGCAGACCCGGAAGAAGCAGCGCCGAGTGCGATTCTCGCCGCACCCGTCTTCAAAGGTTTCAGGCGCGGCTCGCTGTGCGACACGCCTTCCGGGCAGATTGCCAGCGTGCCGCCGCGCACGAGAAGTTCTCTAGCCCGCTCGAATGTCTCGCGGTTGAGAGCCGTGTCGGCCATGTCCTGCTTTCTATAGACGGGGAGCGAATCCAGCGAGCGCACGACGTAGCCCAGAATAGGTATACGGAAGAGCGGAGCTTTCGCAAGAAAAGAGACGCGGCGCGGGACGAGGCAAAGCAGGAAGACAGGATCAACGAGTGCGTTCGGATGATTCAGGACGAACATGACCGGACTTTTTCGTGGAACATGTTCGAGGCCGCTCACCTCTATGCGCCGGAAGAAGACGCGCAGCGTCAACCTGAGTAACGGGCAGATGATTCTTCTTATCAATCGTCCGACTCCTTACAGAGCGCACCATGCGCTTGGCATACGCCGTCAATCATAGTCTGCCTGAAGCGTAGAGACAATTGGTTTGAAACCTATTTAGACTTTGAATAATAAGGGCTGCGCGTCACAACCGTAGGCCGGAGAATGCAGAGAGAGAAATTTCAAATCCGAAATCTCAAATTTGAGATTAGATATTCTGAATTCCTCTGTAGTTCTTCTCCGGCCTGCGGCGATAAATCGTCTTCCTTACTATACGCAAGTTGGATTTTGATCCGGGCGATGCCTCATTACTGCCCGCACTCAGAGTTTGTATGAGTGATGACCGGGCTGAAGCGCTGCTGATACTCGGCGGATGTGATGAAGGCGCATACCATAGCGCGGTATCCGCTCGCATCCTGCGGCAGCTTGGAGTTGAGAATGCCCAGCCAGAAGTCGTAACCGCCCTGATCCACTTCCCTTCTCAAATAACCGAAGTATTGCATCAGCACGAAACTGGGATTGTACTCGCGCTGTACGAACGCAGCTATCTCTATCACGTCGCCCAGAACCTGCGCGCGCGTCTTCCCGCCATTCATAGCGGTGATCTGCTGCTGGCGCTCTGTGGTGAAAGGCGTGAGTCCAGCCGTGTCGAAGAGCTTCCCAACAAACTCCGCGTTGCTCATCGTATTCGGATAAGCGGCTATGAACTCCGGCCTCTGAACCCACGTGGTCAGAAAAGCCTGCTTGCTCGCATTCAGATTTGCGAAGTCTATGCGGCTGCGGTCAGGCATGAACTGCTGGAAGGTCGGGCGCACGCCGTAAGATGCCCTGTAAAGACGATAGACGAATGAGCCTGTCTGTTGAAACTCATTCTCGACGAAGAATGCTGCGCTGACTCCGACGCGATGCGAGCGTATGCACGCTGCGTCCGTGCCGCATTGATCTATCTGCCCGGTCCAATATTCCCAGCCCGATTGGTCAGGTTCGCGGTTCAGAAAATCCAGATAATGCTGGCGCACGAAGAACCCCGACATGTCCAGAGCGTTCGCTGTCGGCGCGCCCTCGATGCCGTCAAAGGTAGCGTTCGTCACAGTGCTGTCCAAAGTGATTGAGCGCGCGGCGGGCGTGAAAGAGTAGTTGGCTAACTGAGGCGTAACCGTATAGAAGTTTCCCACCTGCAAGCCCTGAAACGAATAGAGGCCGTTTGCGTTCGTGATTGTGCGAGCGGATTTTGCGCCGCCGAGCGTCACGGTCACGCCGCCGAGCGCCGCGCCTCTGCTATCCACAATACGACCGCTGATGCCGGATTCGGCTGCCGTAGTAAACGCAATTCTGGATACGATGCCCGAAGAACCTGCTCCGCCGCCTCTGGCAAGATAGTAGAGGCTTCCGTCATCGGCCACATGCATGTCAACGGGCGTGTTGATGCCGGAAGCGAAATCCGTCGCAGTGCTCGTAGAAGGATCGAACCTTCTAATCCAGCCTGTGCATAAGTCCGCAAAAAAGTATTTGCCGACGTAACTGCCGGGGAACTGCGTAGTCTGCGGATTGTAGAAAGCGCCTCCAACTATGGCGCAGCCCGTAGTGCTGGTGCTCCCATGCCCGTACTCGAAGAGCGGGTCTCGGAAAGACGGATTAGTAGGCGAGCAGAATCCTTCGCAGTTGGCCCAACCATAATTCGATCCGGCAATGCCATCATTAATCTCTTCCCACGTGCTCTGTCCCACATCGTTTATGAACAAGCGCCCGGTGCCCGGCTGAAATCCGAACGTGAACGGATTGCGCAGACCCATAGCCCAGATAGCTCTGTTGTTTCCGGTAGCTGTATTAAAGAAAGGGTTGTCGGTCGGAATAGTTCCGTCCGAGTTTATGCGCAGGATTTTCCCAAGAAGATTCGAGAGCGTCTGCGAGTTTGCCGAATTCGCGTTCTCGCCCACGGCTATGTAGAGCTTGCCGTCAGGCCCGAAGTGCAGCGCTCCGCCGTTGTGATTCGTTGCGCTGCTCAGGTTATTCAAATCAAGAAGGGGGACTTCGCTGCCTGCGGTCACTACATCCGGGTTCGCTGTGCTTGCCGTAAAGCGGCTCACACGGTTGTGAGCAGACCCGCCCGTGGGGGCTGGCACGGTGTAATAGATATAGATGAATTGATTGCTGGTGAAATTCGGGTCGAATGCAATGCCCAGAAGCCCCCGCTCGCCGCTTGAGTCAACCGTCACGATGAGAAAAGAGGTTGCCAGAAGCTGCCCGTTCTTAATGACGCGCAGTTGCCCCGTTTGCTGGCAGACGAATATTCGCCCGTCCGGCGCAAACGCCATAGCTGTCGGGTTCGATAGCCCGCTTGCGACAACAGTGTCTGTGAAACCGCCCGGCACTGTCGCAGCAGACAGTCTAACCTGCGTGAGCGTGACGAGCAGACAAAGAGATGCAGTGAAAAGAGCAATCCGCTTGATTTGATAACGCATAACAGTATTTCAAATGTCAGTCTTTCGGAAACCCTTATGATGTGGGGTGACTTGGGGAAGGATTGAATGATAACAGCTTTAACCGCCGGGTGAAAAGAGAATAATGTGCGCAAGGTCTATTCATTCTTGAATAAATTAAAAGTTGAGAGTTCACCACCGAAGACACCGAAGAGCACTGAGATAACACAGAGAGTTGAATGCCTCTATGCTTCCTCCGTGTGCTTCGGTGCCTGCGGTGGTAAATAACCTTTCTCGCTACACTCAACAATGAATAGACCCTGCATCAACTTTCGATGTGCATTACGCGAGACTTAGTGCGATAATGACGGCGCTTTCCAAATCATCTCAATAAAAAAGGATGTCAGGACGCTATGAAGCGTTTCGCACTCCCTCTCTTGCTTCTGGTGCTCGCCCTCTCGTCAATCGCAGCAGGGCAGGCGAGCCACTCTTTTACAGTTGGCGATCTATTGAAAGTTCGCCGTGTCTCAAACCCGCAAATCTCCCCAAAAGGAGACATGATCGCCTACACCATAGGCGATGTTGATAGAAACGCAAACAAGATAGTGACGCAGATTTACGTCGTGCCGGTAGGCGGAGGCGAAGCGCGCCAGTTGACCAACGCGCCGCAATCTTCCACAAGCCCGCGATGGTCGCCCGATGGGAGCCGTCTGGCTTTCATCTCCGCGCGCGAAGGCGAAGCGCAAATCTGGACGATTGATGTGTCCTCCGGTGAGTTGAAGAAGATTACGAACATTTCCACGGGCGCAGCCGACCCGCTCTGGTCACGCGATGGGCGCTGGCTCGCTTTCACTTCCGAAGTCTATCCGGAATGCCAGACGGACGCCTGCAACAAGCAGCGCGCCGATGATGCCGCGCAGAGCAAAGTTAAAGCCCGTCTGATTGACAATCTTCTTTATCGCCACTGGAACGCATGGCAGGAGGGCAAGCGCACGCACATCTTCGTGGTCTCGGCAGACGGCGGCGAGGCGCGCGATTTGACGCCCGGTGAAGTTGACGCTCCGCCTATTCAGGGCGACGCCAGCGATTTCTCATTCTCGCCTGAATCAGATGAGCTTGCGTTCGCAATGAACTCGGAAAAGATGCTTGCGACTTCTACCAACGGCGACATATTTCTGGTGTCGGTCAGGGGTGGAAGACCCAAGCCCATAACGAAGAGCAACCTTGCCGACGACGGTTACCCGGTCTACTCGCCGGACAATCGCTATATCGCATATCACGCGCAGGTGCGACCCGGTTATGAAGCAGACCGGTGGCGTCTGATGCTTTATGACAGGAGGACGAACCGAACGCGAGCGCTCACGGAAAACGTTGACATGTCTGTGTCATCTATAATCTTCTCGCCCGACAGCCGGAAGATTTACTTCACCGCTCTTGAGCGCGGGCGGCAGCCCGTTTATTCAATCTCTGTAGA